>NZ_FRCW01000004.1:300000-409314 GCF_900143055.1 Fibrobacter sp. UWR3
CGATTCATTCCTTGATTTTTCCCTTATAAAAAATGCCCCGCGATGCGGGGCGAAACGGTGTTGTTTGGGGTCTACACGCCGAGGGCTTCGATGGCGGCCTTGTACTTCTTGAGGCGGAACTTCGTCTTGAGTTCGCGTCGTTCCTGCCTGTGGATGTACTTGTCTTCCATGAGCACGTTCAAGATGGCGCTCTTGGCTTTTGCTGCGATGGGATTGTCCTTGAGGGTTTCCACGAAGCGCACAAAGTCCTTCTCGCGGGCGTCGTAAGTTGCGTCTTCTGCGGGTACGCCCTTTTCCATGAGCCTGCAGCTGTACTCGTCAATCCAGCCCTGGTTTTTGTGGTAGGTCATCTTCTGGATAAGTTCGACCATGTCTGCCGGAACGCCCATCGCGATGACTTCTTCGGGGGTCTTCTTGGTGGCGCCCGTAATCAGGTCCTGCAGAATCGCAAGAACCTGTACGTCTTCGGATTCGCCCTTGTTCTTGAGGTAATCCGCAACGTTCTGGAGAAAGTCAATGTAGGGGCCGCCGGCCTTGTCCTTCTGGTCTTTGTGGACTTCGGCGGCAATCTTGTAGGCGTCTGCGTAAGAGAGCATGTTTGTTCCTTGTGATAAAAAACTTGTTTGCCCGGTGGGCTCTAGCACAATATATATAAAATGAACCGGAGAGTTTGTTGCATTATCGTCCAAAATGGAATGATTGTCAGATTTCTTCCATTTTTAGCGGTTTGCCGGAGAACGTCTTCACGTAAATCTCGTTCGTGATGTAATCCTTCCAGTTTTCGGGGGTCTTGCCCGTATTGACGAACTTGCAGATGTCGGCGATGGCGCCCGCGAGGCCTCCGCTTTCTTGCAGGGGCTTGTTTTCTGTAGACCTGGACCGGCACAGGCTGAGGGCGGTCCCGAGCACGTTCACGTTGCGGAGTTGCTTGATTTCGGTCGCGAGTTCCGTGTGTACGGTTTCCGTGCTGGCTACGGCGGTTGCAATCTTTGCAAGCGCCTCGGCCTGGGCTTCCAGTGCGCGGGTCTGTGCCTGAATCGTTTGCAGGAGTCTCTCGAATTGTTCGTCGGTCATTTGAATGTCCTTTTTGGGGAGTTTCCTTTCTTAATATAGCATAAAAAGAAAGTTTGTGCACAAACTGGGTGAAATTTTCTATATTGTGCGCGACTTGCTCGCGTAGCTCAGTTGGATAGAGCAGCTGCCTTCTAAGCAGCGGGTCGTGGGTTCGACTCCCGCCGTGAGTATAAAAACCTTGGGCGCCATTTGGCGTCCAGGGTTTTTATTTTTGCGGGTGGTCGAACCCACGAGCGGGCGAGTGTGGGTTCGACTACGGCAGAAGGCGAGTGATGCGACGGCGAACTTGTTCGCCGGCATATCCGAGCCGAAGCCGGAGCTGCTACGCGAAGCGGAGCAGCCTCCCGCCGTGAGTCCCCTCAATTTATTTTCGAGCCCAAGCAATAACTGCTCGGCTTTGCCGAGCAGCCTCCCGCCGTGAAAAATCCGGCTTATTTCTTTATCTTGTTCAGCATCGTCCGCAGGTGGTTGATGTGCGACTCGTCCATGCTCTCGTAGCGGTAGAACGTGCCGTCAGGCATCACGAGGTAGAGCACCGGCACGTAGCCGTTGCCGTAGAGCGGGCCGAATTTCTGCGAGCCGTCCTGGAATACCGGAATGACCACTTTAAACTGGTCGATGAACATGCGGATGTCGTTCTTCTTGATGTTCCCGCCAATAGCGATTGCGATACCCGTGACTCCTGCCGCCTCGTATTCCTTCATGATGGCCTGCACTTCGGGCATGTGCTTCTGGCAGTGCGGGCACTTGGGACTGAAGTAGTATATCATCAGCGGGCGCTTGGCAAAGTGACTAAAGAGAATGCCCGGGTCGCTCACTCCGGAGAGCGGCAGGCTGAAATCCATCTTGATGGCGGTCCCCGCGGAATCCTTCATGAGGGGCACGTCTGCCATCTGCGGTTCGGGGGCTAGCTGGGCCAGCGACATGGTGGCGGTCAAAGTCAATAATGTCAAAATACGTTTTGCGAATCGCATAGATACTCCTGAAAATCGTTTGGCCGGTATGAACGGCCTTTCACGCCTTGTAAAATACCAAAAAATGGCGTGAAAAGTGTCATGAAAACGCAAAATTTCGCGTTTTTGTCGCAAAAAGGGAATTTTAATCACATTTTTGGTGGGGGTAGGTGGAAAAAATATATAATTGAACAGAGGTAAAGGATTTTGTTATGAAGAATAGGCTTCTTTTCATCTTGGTAGCACTTTTGGCGGTCTCTGGTTTTGCGGAGACGCAAGGAACCTTGGTCGATAAACGTGACGGGAAAAAATATAAGACTGTGAAGATTGGCGACCAGACCTGGATGGCGGAGAACCTGAATTACGAGGTGCAGGATAGCTATTGCTATAATGACGACGAATCAAATTGCAAAAAGCATGGCCGTTTGTACTCTTGGAAGGCTGCGCTATATGCTTGCCCTGTAGGTTGGCATTTGCCGGGCAATATTGATTTTAAAACATTGTACGAATCTGCCGGCGGTAAACAGGTCGCAGGCAAAAAATTAAAGAACAAGGAAGGCTGGAACAATAACGGCAACGGCACGGATGATTTTGGGTTCTCGGCGCTCTCTGCTGGCGCAAAGGACAACAGTGGGCGTTACATCGTTGAGGGCTACCTCACGCTCTTCTGGGGTTCTATGGAGAAAGATTGCGACAAAGCGTTCGGCTTGCTGTTGAACTTTGGCGCCGACAGTGTGAACCTGGAATCCGGCAGTAAGGACTTCAGGTGGTCGGTCCGTTGTATAAAGGACGAAACTGTTGTTCCTGCAACCGAAGTGACCGTGGACTCGGTGACTGATTCTCGCGATGGTCAAACCTACAAGACTCTTAAAATCGGTACGCAGACTTGGATGGCGAAGAACCTGAACTACAAAGCGGACTCTAGCTTCTGCTATGACAAAGAGGAAAGCAACTGTGCCAAGTACGGTCGCTTTTATAAATGGGATGATGCGTTAAGGGCTTGTCCGAGCGGTTGGCACTTGCCGAGTAAGGCGGAATTTGAAACATTGATCGGATCTGTTGGCGATAAACAGTTCGCAGGCAGATATTTAAAGTCCAAGGAAGGCTGGAGCTATAGCGGCAACGGCACGGATGCTTTCGGGTTCTCGGTACTCCCTGCCGGCATCAGGGGCCACAGCGGGAATTACGGCTACGAGGGCGACTACGCGTTCTTCTGGAGTTCGGTTGAGAACAATAGCAGCAACGCGTACTACATGAGCTTGAGCTGCTTCGGCCTCAATGCGTCCCTGGGCGACACCGGTAAGAACATCGCGCTCACGGTGCGTTGTGTGAAGGACTAGGATCACTATTTCGCTGGGCATCGCTATCGCTCTTCCTATCGGAATAGCGAGATGGACGCCATTCCTGTCGGAATCGCAGGCGCTCATCCCATCGGAATAGCGAGATTGACAAAAGTTTCACGGTGTTCAACTTTTGCCCTACGGGTTACGCCTGGCGGCGTAATCTCTAAATCGCCTAAATTCACTGCGTTCAAATGGCGATTTAGTCGAACTCACGACTACGTCGCTCGTCCTGAATCTCTCGCTATTCCGGATATAAAAAGAAAACCACCCAGGAGGGTGGTTTTTCTTTTTATCGGAATAGCGAGATTCGAACTCACGACCTCTTGCTCCCGAAGCAAGCGCTCTACCAGGCTGAGCTATATTCCGGTTTTGTGGGCACAATTATAGATAAAAAGTGCGGGTTTTCAAAGGGGTAGGGGGCGAAAAATTTGTAAAAATACCCAAAATTTACTTCTTTCGGGCGTTTTTCTTGGCCTTTTTGGGGTCGGGGCGTGCGGGGGCGTCGCTTTGGGCGGGTTTCCCGAGGACCATGATGCTCGAACCTGCGTTGTCGGGTTCGACCTTGTACAGGCGGATGCGGTGGTTCCATTCGGACCTAACCTTGCGGTCAATGATGCGCTTGACGTTCCCGTAGCTCGGGTTTCCGCCGCCGTGGATGACCCTCAGGACCTTGAGGCCCGCGATGTTTAGGTCATCGATGCGCCGCTCGACGGCCTCTGCGGCTTCGTCTGCGGTCATGCCGTGCAGGTCGATTTCGTCTTCGGGCATGGGGAGGTCCCAGGCCGCGGGGTTGCGGCGCATCTTGCGCCCGCGCGCAAGGCGGGCGGGGCGCATCACGGCGGCATTCTCCGCATCGACGCGCATCTGCTCGTCCTTGTCTTCCATGCGGTGGTTCATAATCCACTGCATCTGGAATTCTTCTTCTGCGTTCAGGGGCATCTCAAATCCTCGGACACAAATATAGGCATTTATAGCCATCGATAAACAGATTTAATTTAGAATATAAACTTTTGATAATTGTAATAAGCGGCTATTACCAGGGAGGCGTTGGCCAAGGATGGGGAGGGTGCAGGGAGGGGCCCGTGCGGCCTTCGCAACTCCGAGCTGGGGCCCCGCCCGCAAGAATTTTATACCTTCCCGTTAGGGATGGGTAATAAAATTCCCGTGGTAGTTCCAGCTCCACTGGTCGGGGTGCTCCGCTATCCAGCGCTCCGTCTCGCGGGCAATGTCCTTCACGAGGGCGCTTTCTCCGGCCTGGCTTGCGTCCTTGCTGGCAACGGTCTCGTCGTATTTAGGCGGGTAGTAGTTTTCGAACCGGATGACGATGCTCCCTTCGGGGTACTTGCTGTCGCGGGAGGGCGAGCCGTGCATTTCTGTCCAGGTGCGGAAGGTGACGATGCCCGCTCCCATCCGGTTGATTTTCTCGATGAGCCGCAGGTAGAGCGTGGTTTGTCGGCCGAACAGTTCGACGGTATTTCCCTTCGTGTTCTTCCCCTGGTCATAGACCATCGCGAGGATTCCCTTGGTGCGGAAGAGTTCGCGGATGAGCCTGCCGGTCTCTTCGGGGTGGTATTCTGTGAGGTGCGGGTCGCTGCGGAGTTCTGCAAGTACGTCGCGGAAGGCGGCATCCCCGACGGAATCGGTGATGAGGTGCACGTGCTCGCTGTAGCGGCAGAGCACGCGGTGCATGAGTTCGAATGACCCCTGGTGGATGCTGATGCCTGCGATGGGGGCGCCTTTTTTTGCGCATTCAGCGACGGCGTCCTTGATGATGCCCTCGTTCTCGAACACGATGCGGCGTTCCACGCTCTTGAAGCGGGCGAGGCCGCGGTAAGAATCCAGCGCGTTCCAGAAGATGCCGCGGAACATGTCGCGTGCAGTCACTTTCTGCAAGGGGCCGGCGCAGTTTAAAATAGAAGGAGCGCTGTTTAACACCCGCGCACAGTTTAATTCCGACGCTGTACTGTTTAATCCCGGCGCACGGTCTTCATCTTGCGCTGCCAAATACTCCCTAGCCGCATCCAGATGCTTTACGACACGACCGTAAGCGCGCTCGGTGTGGAGCGCCTTGTAGACAGGGAATGCGATGGCGAAAAGGAACGAGTAGAAAAAGTCCGGCAGCCGCAGCAGGATGTTGAACAATAATTTATATGTAATTACCTTGAACTTGTACATGGGGTCGCGGCGCCTGCCGATCAGGAATTACGCGTCCTCGAATTCCAGGATATTCCTTCCGAGTTCGCGCTCGAACACGCGTCGCGAAAGGCCTTCGCCTGCATAGCTGATTGTGGGCGAGACCTCGTAGAGCTTGCCGGGCTTCACCTCGACATGCGCCTTCACGAGCCATTCGCGGTGGAGCTTGCCGATCATGGTGCGGGCCGTTTTCGGGCTGTCCGTGCCTTCCGCGTTCTTGACCGGGCTAAATTCCTCCTCGCGGATGACACCGAAGGGAAGCATGGTGCCGAGCTGCGGGAAAGCATCGAACAAAAACTGCTCGAACTTGAAGCAGTTCTCGATGCCGCAAACCGTCTTGCGGGCCGTGTGCCACGGGAGTTTGCCAGTCTGCAACTTACGCAGGGCCGAGACTTTGAACAAATGAATGGCGAGGTTCCCGCCGTCAAATACCAGGCTTCCGTCCGGATTTGTCATGTCGCGGTATTCTTCGGGCAAGTCGCTGTATTCGACCACGCCGGGCTTGTTGTTCTGGAAGGCGAAAATGCCCACGCGTTCCTGCGCGTTCGCCTTGTGAACGACCTTCGATGCGCTGGCCATCATCCCGTTGTCGGCGAGAGCCCCGATGAATGCGGGGTCGCAGATGCGGCAGAGCGCGTTGTCGACGCTGTAGAGGAACACGTATTCTATACCCTTCTCGACGAGCCATGCGAGCGAACCGCTCTGGGCAAGCGCGCGGAAGCACCCGCCGTTGCCATCGGGTACGAGAGCGAGCCTGTCGCCGTCGAGCACGGCCTTGCCATCGGGCGTAAGCGCGCAGATGGTTCCCTGCTCAAAAAAGCGGATGTTGTCGCGGTCCATCCCGAAGAAGTTGTGTTCGGTAAAGAAGTTGACGGTCGCCTCGTGGTTCAGCGGGCTCGTCATAATGCACCACGGAATCGGGTGGCCTACGCGAGCCGCGAGGTTCTGCAAGCGCTCCGCCTGCAGTTGGAACAAACTCTTGTGGCTCGGGAGCCCGATATCGAACATTCCCTTCGGGCCGTCGAACCCGAGGCGCGAACCCTGGCCGCCCGCGACGAGGAACGCCGCCACCTTGCCCTTCCCGAGCAGCATCTCTCCGATTTCTTTCCAGTAGTCGTATTTCAGGTTGTCTTCCGCAATCCGGAAAGGCATGGGCTTCAGGTCGGCAGATACGTTGTCCGCCTTGCTCGCGCTTGACTTTTCGGCGTAGAGAGCCTTCAGTTCTTCCCAGTCCTGGCTTAGAATGTCGCGTTCGAGGAGCTTGCGTGCATCCCCGGAGAGTGTTTCAAGGTGCGCCGCCAGTTCCTGCTGGCCGGTCGCGTTCAGAGTCTCGATAATATCCATGCGTCTTAATATAGAAATATCAGTTCCGTCCTTTTTTTCTATCTTAGACTTGAATACCTAATTAGGAGGAAATATGAAGTGGTTACTTTGTGCCTTGTTGTGTGCAACTATGTTTGTTGCCTGCGGTGACAGCGATAGCGAATTCATCTCGCGCCCGGACGGAAAGATCTCGTCTTCAAGTGTCTCGCCGGAATCGAGCAGTAGAGAATTTGGACCTTGCAAGACGGAGACCGAAGACAATTGCGAATATGGAACGGTGACGGATCGTGGTGGCAAAATTTACAAGACCGTAAAAATAGGCAATCTGTGGTGGATGGCCGAAAATCTCAGCAATGATGTGGGCCTCTGTTTTAACGATTCCGCAGAATATTGTGCCAAGTATGGAGCTCTTTACACTTGGGCTAGTGCAAAGTTTGACTGCCCTACGGATTGGCGTTTGCCGACAAAATCTGAATTTGAAAATCTTATTGAAATGGTTGGTGGCGATTCCGTTGCTATTACGGTGCTTAGGTCTAGTACCGGCTGGAAAGATGGTGAAAACGGCACTGATGCTTATGGTTTTTCTGCTCTTCCTGCAGGAATGAGAAACGTAAAAAGGTACCACAACGTTGATACTGAGTACTTTAGCGATAATCTTACCTGTTTTTGGAGTTCTACAGAGTTTGATGATTATTACCAGAACCAGGCGTACTTTTTTTACCTAGATAAAGGCCATGCTTTTGTGAGTGAGGAATACAAACCTTTCTACTTATCCGTCCGCTGTGTCAATGACAAAATTTGAGAGGAGATTTATGAAACATTCGGCTTTTTTTTACGTTTTGTTCGCATTGTCGCTTGCATTCCTTTTCGCCTGCAGTGACGATGATTCGGACACATTCCTTGTAAGGGGTGATTACAGGTCTTATCAGGACGACGAAGACGATTTTTCCTCCAGTTCCGCGTATTCATCAAGTTCTGCACGTTCCTCGTCTAGCAGCGAACAGCGCAGTTCGTCAAGTTCGGATGCATGGCTTGATACCATTCCGTACGTGTCTCCGTGTCGTGATGAAGAAGATGATAACTGCAAGTACGGCATCTTGGCGGATGAACGCGACGGGCAGAGTTACCGCACGGTTGATATCGGTGAGCAGACCTGGATGGCGGAAAACTTGAACTATGCTTCAGAAAGCAGCAAATGCTACAACGATAGTCTAGAATATTGCGACCTTTATGGTCGTCTTTACTCGTGGGCAGATGCTATGGAAGTTTGTCCCTCTGGCTGGCATTTGCCGAGTCTGGATGAATGGAAAATTCTGTATACCTATGCGGGAGGAATTTATACGTCCGCTTCGAAACTTAGGACGACTTCCGGCTGGATGAATCCCGATGCTGAAGGAACTGACGACTATGGCTTTTCCGTTTTGCCTGCCGGAGCCTTCAGGGATCTGCATGGTAGTGGATTCAGGGATTTATATGAATCTGCGATTTTCTGGACATCGACAGATTATGCCTATAGTGAGCTGGACGTGTACGATATATGCTTTGATAAACGTGACAAAATGGTTGATGGCCATAGCCAAAAAACGAGAAACTTGTTGTCCGTCCGTTGCCTTAAAAATTAATAGTGAGGCGGCCCAAATTACCTTAATCCGAAGAATATCACCATGCTCACGATGAGCGCGAAGATGCTTATCAGGTGCATGCGCCACACGATTTTCGAGTTCATCAGGGGCTTGCTCGGGAAGCGGCCTTCCCACTTTTTCTGGTAGTGGTGGTGGAGCGGCGCGCAAAGGAAAATGCGCTTGCCCGTGCCGGTTGTTTTTTTGGTGAACTTGAACCAGAGAATCTGGAGCAGCACCGAGCAGGCCTCGGCGATGATGATGATGCAGACGATGGGGAGGAACAGCCCCGCCTGCACCAAGATGAACATGATGCCGATGGTGGCGCCGAAGCCCACGGAACCCGCGTCGCCCATGTAGATTTCGGCGGGAGGGCTGTTGAACCACAGGTAGGCGAGCAGTGCGCCCGCGATGGCCATGGCGATGGGGAATAGCTCATCGCAGCCGGGCAGGTACGGCACGTGCAGGTAGGTACTGAAGATGAAGTTGCCGCTCACGTAGGCGACAAGCCCTACGAAAATCATGCTGGTAAGGATGGGCACGGAAACGAGGCTGTCGAGACCGTCGGTAAAGTTCGTCCCGTTCGCGCTGGCCGCGATGACGAACGTCATGAAGGCGACAAAAATCCAGTTGGGGAGGTGCAGCTGGAACACGTCGATGGGGCAGAAGGGGATGGTCAGGTCGCCCTTGAGCTCGGGGATGAACTTGTAGCAGAAAATCGCGACGATAAGGCTGAACAGGAAGTAGAGGAACAGGCGCAGGCTGCTGGAGATGCCGTCGGCCTTGTCCATGTAGTCGGCGGCCTTGAGCTTGCCGAGCTTGATGAGGCGTTTGGCGCGGACCTTCGCGATGTCGTCGATGGCGCCCACGGCGGAGAAGGCCGCGAGAATCACGAGCGTCGAAATGGTGTAGCCGTTCATCTTGCAGACGAGGAGCGAAACCACCTCGACCACCACCACCAGGAGGAGCCCGCCCATGATGGGTGGGGACTTGGTCTTGCCGTCCTTGTCGAAGTCGCTGGTGGCGTCGAGCCCCTGCAGCAGGCGGATGTACTTGGGCATGAAGAACAGCACGAGGATGATGGAGAGCATGGCGGCCGAGCCTGCGCGGAAGAGACGGCCATCGAAAATGTCCATGCTGGTAACGTGATAAAGCCAATGACAGAGCATAGTTATAAAAATCTCGGGGCTAGATTCCCGTTAGGTTTAAAGTTTCGGGTCCCATACACCGCAAAGATAAAATATTGTGCCCCTGTTGGCATTGGACGGCCCGAAATTTCTACATTATGGGGCATGAGTGAATTGCGTATCGATTGCCCCCATTGCGGAGCCACCTTCAACGTCATGCTGGACGGGGAGCCCTCGTCCATGATGGTCTTTGCCTGTGCCAAGTGCAAGACCCCGCTGATGCACATGGCCGGAGTGACTTCGGAACTGGACCGGGAGGAGTTTGCGCGCCTCCGCGAACGCCTGAACCGCGTGCTGAGCGCCGTCATGAAGCGCGAGGGCGAGGTAAGCGAGGTCGCTGCGTCCCTCAAGAAGCTCGTGGATGAGTCGAACGCCCGTGCCGAGGAGCGCGAGTCCGAATCCGCTGTCGCGATATCCGACGAGGCGCTAGCGGAACTGCAGAAGGGCCTCGACGAGATGGATGTGGACAGCTTCCTGGAAAAATTGTAAAGTCTCCGTTGTGTCATCCTGAGCGAGCGTAGCGAGTCGAAGGATCTACTTAGATGTTTAACTTTTTCATAGCAGCCCTCGTGGTGGCGCTTGCCCCCGGCCCCGACAACCTGTTTGTGCTTGCCCAGAGCGCAACCCACGGCGCACGGGCGGGCTTTAGCGTGATTTGCGGGCTGTGCACGGGCATCTGCGTGCAGACGGCGCTCCTGATTGTGGGGGTGTCAGCGCTGATTGCGGCTAGCCCGGTTGCGTTCTTCGTGCTGCAGTGCTGCGGGGCGGCATACCTGCTCTACCTTGCATACAAGAGTTTTCAGGTCCGTGCCGGCGTCGTGAAACTTGACGCGGGCTCGGAAGGTGCGGATTCCGGCGAATGTCATTCTGGAGCGAGCCCGGAGGGCGATGCGATAGAATCCAAGAGCGGCGAAGCTGTTGTGGGTGGGGAAGGCGCGGGCCTCCCGTTCCGCAGGCTCTACCTGCGCGGCATCATCATGAACCTCACGAACCCGAAGGCGGTACTTTTCGCGCTCTCGTTTATCCCGCCGGCGGTCGACATGAGCCGTGACATGAGCCCGTCACTCCAGATGGTAGTTCTTGGTGCGGAATTCGTGACGGCGACCTTTATCGTGTTCGGCTCCATCGCGCTACTTGCGGGTGCCGTGAAGAAGTTTATGCTCAATAGCCCGAAGGCGAACCGCAACCTCAACTGGTTTAGCGGCTGCGTGTTTGTCGCCCTCGCCATTGCGCTGTTCGCGCTCTAACGGTCATCCCCGCTATACGATACTTGGCAACTTGTTGCCATAGTAGAGTTATCCTCTTTGGGGAGAAGGCGGGGATCTCCATTTAGGTGAGTTGCTTCTGCACCAATTCGAGAATCTTTTCAATCGTCACTTCGGGCGCGTCGCTGGTATCGCCGCCGGCGGCACGGGTGTGGCCGCCACCGCCGAATTCGCGGGCAATCGCGTTCACGTCCACGATGTAGTTGCTGCGCAGGCTAATCTTGTACTTGCCGTTCACCGGGTACAGGAACAGGGCCACTTCGGTGCCACCGACTTCCCGCACGGTGTCGATGACGTTGCTGAGTTCCACGGGCGTGACGCCGAAACGTTCCATGTCTTCGGGGGTGATGTGGGCGTAGACCACTTTACCGCCGAGCCCGAGTTTGCAGTTTTCCATCACGAACCCGGTCACGAGCGTCTGCTTGTAGGTGCGCGTGTAGTACGTCTCGTTCACGATTTTTGCGAAGTCGATTCCCTTCTCGATCAAATCGCCGACCACCTGCATGGTGCGCTTGCCCGTGCTGCTGAACTTGAACGCGCCCGTGTCGTGCACTATGCCCAGGTACAGGCTGTTCGCGGTCTCGCGCCCGACCTTCGCCTTGTCGATGTTCACGTACACCACCTCGCAAGCGGAACTCGCCTCGGGTTCCACGAGGTTCAGGGTGCACAGGTTCAGCGGGTTAGAAATATGGTGGTCGATGTTTATCGTTTTTTTCGCGGCACGGATGCATTCCGCGCCGTTCGCCCCCACGCGCTCGAAACTCGGGGTGTCCATGAGGAAGGCGAGGTCGTAGGGTTGCCCGCCGTTGCATTCTGCGGTGTAGGCCTCGCGCGCATCGCTTGCCCCGCGCAGAATCCGGTAGCTCTCGGGGAACTTTTCGAGGAACAGGTCCGCGCGGATTCCCGGGAAGTTGTCGCGGATGTAGTTGTAGATTGCCGTGGTGCTGCCCACGCAGTCGCCGTCGGGCCTCACGTGCCCGAAAATCGCCACCGTCTTCGCTTCGCCCAGGAATTCGTCAATCGTCATGTTCAATCCTTTTTGCGGGGAATATAATAAAAACCGGGTGGAGGCTAGAAGGAAAATTTGCTAAATATACAACGTAACGTAGGAGGATTTTCTGTATGAAGCGTTTTTTGCTGGGATTGGGTCTAGCATTTTTTGTGGCCGCCTGTGATGACGACGAGAGCAGTTTCGTTCGGCCGGGGGATGAAGATTCCTCTTCTTCTGTCATCCCCGGCTCGTCCGGGGATCTATCTAGCAGTAGCGTCACACCGCAGTCGAGCGAAAGCGAGACAAGCGTGTCGAGTAGCAGTTCTAAGGTCCCTGAGCCTGTCGAAGGGTCCAGCGTCACACCGAAGTCCAGCAGCTCCGTGCGCTCGTCATCCTCGGCTTCGGTCGAGGATCTATCCAGCAGCTCCGTGCGTTCGTCATCCTCGGCTCCGGTCGAGGATCTGTCGAGTAGTTCTGCGAAATCCAGTAGCAGTTCTGCAAAATCGAGCAGCAGTGCGAAATCGAGTTCTAGCGAGTCTAGCAGCAGCGAGTATGTGCCGTTTGACCATTCCCAAACATTGGCTGGTGCTTGGCGTATAGGTGAGGATAGATATAAAACTTTTAAGGACCCGCGCAATGGCCGCAGTTATTACTACATCACGATTTACTCGGAATATAAGGGATATTCAGTGACCGTGATGGCCGAGAACCTGAATATCGGTGATATGGTGCTCGGCGAAAACGACCAGAATGACGACACCAAGATAGAGCGCTATTGCTACAATAACGATACCACCAAGTGCGACGAGTTCGGTGGCCTCTACCAGTGGGCCGAGATGATGCAGCTGCCGAGCCGCTGCAATACCGAGAGCTGCGCCGACCTTATTCAGGAAAACCACCAGGGAATCTGCCCTGATGGTTGGAGGTTGTTTACGTATGATGATTATTGTGTTGTGATGGGGTATGAGGATATCAATAATGACGGCGTAAAGGGGCTGCGCTCTACATATGGTTTCAGCGGAACGAATACCAGCGGATTCTCCCTGACTGGTGCGGGAGCAAGAACTATTGAGGGGGGGGGTGATTTCCTTAAAAAAAGTGTCTTCTGGTTTTACCCGCGAGAACACGATTATGATAAGACTGTATACTCAACAGTGGGTTACGTGTCAGCCACAAACAACCGTGCGCCCCAATCTGATGATGGAGAGTTGAAAACCGCCGGCTTCTCCGTCCGCTGTACTAAACTAGAAGAATAAAAACATCAAAACCATCACTTTTTTAGGAAAAGCAAAAGCTTTTCCTGTCCAATTTTTTTACCTAAAAGGGCCAAAATCATGTCCAAGAACGTCAAGTCCAACAACAAGAACACCAAGAAGTCTGCTTCCAAGGCAAAAAAGTCCACCCGCAATAACTACAAAATCGAATCCCTCGAACCGCGCCTGATTATGGAAGCCTAGAAACATCTCCTTGCAGTTTAATACGAAACCCGCTGTTCGCGAAGGCCGATGGGACTAACTAGTCACGAGGCTTTCGCAGCACCTGCATCGGAACGTTCCTGCGATAAACAGTCTTTTCCCAGAGTCACTCTCGTGATTCTTTGCGGAGAGGGGCGTTTTGCTAAGCAGACAATGGAACGAAGTGATTTTGTCTGCGTGCGAAATGGACCTCGAAGCAAACTCTTTAACGAAAAGCAGGTCTGAACCTGCTTGAAAAGATCCCCACCTTGGTGGCCACGCGCACTAAGCACTAAAGTGCTAAGTGCTGTCCGCCCGCCTGCGCGGGGATGACATTTTTTTTTCTTTTGCCGTTTTTTACCTCTTTGAAAAGATCCCCGCCTGCGCGGGGATGACGAGCCGCAGGAGCCAGGGGGAGGCGTCCCCCTTTGTAAGGAAAGGAGATCCCCGGTCAAGCCGGGGATGACAAGAGTGTGGCTGGCCTCGCAATGACATTTTAGGCCGTTTTTACACCCAATTTCTGCTTTTTTCGTGCAATCGCCCGCCAAACTATATACTATATTTCCCCCCAAATTGCATTTTTGACTGGGTCCTGTGACCAGATTCGCCAATTCCACTGGTGCAAGAGCAGGGAAACTCGGACAAAAACATGTAATGAAACAACAATCAAAAAAAGGAATGGCTATAATGGCTACTATCACTAAGGAAAAAGCTGCAGAACTCACCGCCAAGTTTGGTGCAAACGAAAAGGACACCGGTAACGTCCGCGTCCAGATCGCAATCCTCACGGAAAAGATCAAGAATCTGACGGAACACATCAAGAGCCACAAGAAGGACTTCCACTCCCTCCGTGGTCTGTCTGCCATGGTTGCCAAGCGCCGCAACCTCCTCAAGTACTACGGTGAGCAGGATATTCTCGCTCAGCGTGCTCTCATCAAGGAACTCGGTCTCCGCGGCTAATCTGCGGACTGGAGATAATCTATGTCTATTGACGCATACCATCAAAAATACGGCAAGATGCTCGACCCGAAGGAAGTGTCGGTTACGCTCCCTGACGGCCGCGTCATCACGTTCGAAACGGGCCGTATTGCCAAGCAGGCACGCGGTGCCGCAGTCGCCAAGATGGGCGACGCGTTCGTGCTCTCTACTGTCTGCTACGGCGAAGAGAAGGAAGGCGATTTCTTCCCGCTGACCGTCGAATATCGCGAAAAGGCCTACGCTGCTGGTCGCCTCCCGGGCGGCTACAACAAGCGCGAAGCCGGTCGCCCCTCCGACGAGGAAACTCTCTCTGCCCGTATCATCGACCGCCCGATTCGCCCGATGTTCCCCGAGAACTTCACGCGCGAAGTCCAGGTGATTGTGCAGGTTCTTTCTGCTGACCGCAAGTTTGCACCGGATGTGCTCGGCGTGTCTGCAGCATCCCTCTCCATCGGTCTTTCTGAACTGCCCTTCGAACAGCAGGTTGCCGCCGTGCGCGTGGCCGTGGTCGATGGTCAGAACATCGTGATGCCCACCTACGAACAGATGGCCTGCGCCGATCTGGACCTGGTGGTCGCCGGTACCGAAGATTCCGTCTGCATGGTGGAAGGCGGTGCCTACGAAGTGTCCGAAGACACGATGATCAACGCAATTCTCGCCGGTCACGAAGCCATCAAGCTCATGTGCAAGGCCCAACAGGAACTGGTGGACCGCTGCGCTAAGCCCAAGATGGAACTCAAGCCGCAGCACGTTGGCGAAGCCCACGAAAAGCTTCTCGCCACGGTGAAGGAAGTCGTGTGGGACGAACTGAACAAGGACGTCCACTCCAACATGGTGAAGACCGACTTCTATCCGGCTATGGCAGACCTCTGCGCGAAGATGCTCGAAGACGAACGCATTCTCGCTATCATTGGCAAGGACGAAGAACAGGATCCTGCTCTCGTTGCAGACGCGAAGGCAATCTTCAGCGACTACGAACGCACTGCCATGCGCGAAATGATCCTGAACGAGGACGTGCGCCTCGACGGCCGTACGACGACCGAAGTCCGCCCGATCGAAATTGAACTGGGCGTTCTCCCGAGCGCTCACGGTTCTGCGATCTTCCAGCGTGGCGAAACCCAGGGTCTCGTGGTCTGCACGCTCGGCTCCAAGGCCGACGAACAGCGCTACGAAAGCCTGCAGGGCGAAGGCTCCAAGAGCTACATGCTGCATTACAACTTCCCGCCGTACTGCGTGGGTGAATGCAAACGCCTAGGCATGAGCCGCCGCGAAATCGGTCACGGCCACCTCGCCGAACGTTCTCTCGCTGCCGTTCTTCCGCTGCCGGAAGACTTCCCGTACACCATCCGCGTGGTTTCCGAAATTCAGGAATCCAACGGTTCTTCTTCCATGGCCTCTGTTTGCGGTGGCTGCCTCAGCTTGATGGACGCTGGCGTTCCTATCAAGGCTCCGGTCGCAGGTGTCGCTATGGGCCTCATCTCCGAAAAGGGTTCCGTGAAGGAAGGCGGCAAGATCAAGATCTTGACCGACATCACCGGTACGGAAGACCACCTCGGCGATATGGACTTCAAGGTGACGGGTACTGCCGAAGGTATCACTGCCTTCCAGATGGATATCAAGATCCGCGGCATTACGCCGGAACTCATGCGCGAAGCTCTGGAACAGGCTCGCCAAGGCCGTCTGCACATTCTCGGCAAGATGGCTGAACTCGGCCTCGCCGCTCCGCGTCCGAAGGTTTCCGAGAAGGCGCCGACCATGATCAAGATGCGCATCCCGACCAACAAGATTCGCGACGTCATCGGTTCCGGTGGTTCCGTGATCAAGGGCATGCAGTCTCAGACGGGTTGCACGATCAACATTGACGACGATGGCAACATCGACATTGCCGCTCCGAGTGGCAAGGCCGCTGCAGTCTGCCGCCGCATGATCGAAGAGCTCACTGCCGAACCCGAACCGGGCCGCAAGTACAAGGGCAAGGTGAAGACGATCCAGCCGTTTGGCGCGTTCGTCGAAATCCTCCCGGGTCGCGACGGCCTCGTGCACATCTCCGAACTTGCCGACCACCGCGTCGAGAAGGTCGAAGACGTCGTTCACGTGGGTGACGAAGTCGAAGTGCTCTGCCTCGGTGTGGACCCGAAGGGCAAGGTGAAGCTTTCTATGAAGGCGCTCCTCCCTCCGAAGGCTGCCCCGGCTGCTGAAGCTCCGGCTGCCGATGCCGCTTCTGAAGCTCCGGCTGCACCTGAAGCACCTGCTGAAGGCTAACTTCAAGACAAATTTGCAGAAACGGTCGCGTGATAAACGCGGCCGTTTTTTTATATTGGATTACATGAAGGTTATGAAAATATTTATCCCATTTTTGTTCCTTGTCGTTTTGACCTCTTGTGGTGACGACGAATCTTTCACCCCGGTATCCAGAGATGGTGACGATGGTCAGGTTGCTGAAGATAGCCTGTCGCAAGAGGATCCGTATAGCGAAGGGAATTCCGATACCCGTAGTTCTTCTTCGAACGGGCCGTCCTCTGTGGATGATGGCGTCTCGTCATCTTCGGGCGCGCAGTCTTCGTCGTCTGGACCGAATTCTTCTTCTGGCGCGAATTCCTCGGCTGTAAGTTCTTCCGGCACGAACTCCTCGTCGTCTGCGGTGTCGTCTTCGAGCGGAAAAGTTTCATCGTCGTCTGCCGATACCGGAAGAAAACTTGTAATAAAGACTTATATGGAGGTAACCATTAATTTTACTAATGCTTCTGTCCAAAGTCTTGATGCAACTTTGCACCCTCAAAGTGATACCAAGTATTCTGGCGCACTTGACTCGCTTGCCATCGTCGTTAAGAATCTTCCTTTGGATTTGAACTATGCTAAAATAACGCTAGAAAAAACAGGATTTAGCCAAAGCATTTATGCCAATCTTGCCGGTGTGGATACGTTATACGTTTATCCGGTTTCAGTGACTATTTCAAGAAGAATCGAAGCTTTAATCAACACGACAAATACCTCTTTTGACCAGGCGAAAATTCAGGCGGAAAACGAAGTACAACGCCCTATACTCGGTGACGTGAGATTCCATAATCTTGAAAAAATCAATTTGGAGGCGGACAAAAGCGATAGTGCGCTGTGGGCAAAATCCTTTGTTAATCTGCTGTTTTATGCCCCTTCCTGTGTGTATGGTTTCGGTCAATACACTAACACGGGAGAAATAACGGTAGACCCTCTTGGTGTCGCCGGTATTATAGATAAAGATATTCAGACTAGTTTAAGCTATTGCCCAGAAGTAAGGAGCCGTGTTTACTGTGATTCGGCCGTTTATAAAAGGTTGTACCCTGTATGTGATTCCTTGAGTGGACGCGAAAAATGCACCGCGGTAAACGAAGGGGTGATCGATACGCTTGATTTTGGTTGCGTTGGAGCAAGACGCATGATCTGCGATAACCATGAATGGAGGCATTTGAATACCTATGAGGTTGATACCTACGAGTGGGAACGCCCTTGTACTACTCCGGGATACAAGTTGGGAAACCAGGGCTTTGATATGTATTTCTGCAATAAGAAGGGAGAATGGATCAACACTCAGGGCTGGAGCTGGGATATCGACAAGGACTACGTGCTGAGTCCGAAACACGAATACGGCACTGTGACAGACCCGCGAGACGGGAAGGTTTATAAGACGATAGCAGCCGAAGGTATGGTCTGGATGGCGCAGAATCTGGATTTCCGGGGATATGTCGATAATAGCCTGGAAGATTCCAGCTTGGTCGAAAACATGAAGGACAAGTATGCCTGCTACAAGGATAGCGCCGAATACTGCGATGTTTGCGGGACGCTCTACGATATTCACGCCATCATGAATATCAACGGAGGTATCGACATGAGTAATCCCTACATTATTCGAGAATATATTCAACGGAATCACCAGGGAATTTGCCCCGAAGGTTGGCATATCCCGACACAAGCGGAAATAAAGCATTTCTTGAGCAGTAGCCGTCCGGAGTATATCGCATCGCGCTTCGGTTGGGAGTCCGACCTCTTTACTGGAAGGTTCGCTGATCAGTATGGCTTGTCGGTGATGCCCTGTGGTTATAAGGAAAAAGGCGCTTTTGACGGGGTTGGCTACCAGACGTATATCGCTGCGCTCGATAGCCCTGATGTGAATATAAATTTAATCTTATTTAACGAAACAGTCGAAATGTATCTCGATGTTGATGCGTACCTTCATGAAGGCGCGCTCGTGTCTGTCAGGTGCGTCAAGAATAGATAGAGGGTCTTAGGGAGGGCGTCGCCCTCCCTAGTCTCATACTGCGCCGGCTAGGCGCCCACGAAGATACTTGTATCGAGTGTCGGGAGGGTCTTAGGGAGGGCGTCGCCCTCCCTAGTCGCTATTTCGAGAATAGGTGCTTAAACGCGGCGCCGATTCCCTGGGCCTTCATGTCGGACCAGAAGGTGGTCGGGACGGCGAGCAGTTCGGCGATGGGGCGCGGGAACTTCTTGAAGATGTACTGCCTGCGCTTCATGCCGATGCGGATGTTCTCGGGGCGCCAGTTGCTACCGAAGTGGTGGATGCTCACCGTCTCGTCGGCGGTATTGATTGCCCCGTCCAAGAAGCGCTTGGGCGAGAAGTACCATTCGGGCAGAATATCCAGCCCGTTGAACTTGTCACAGGCGTTCGCGAGAATCTGCGGGAGTACCAGCTGTTCCACCTTCTCCTCGCTGTATTCGTAATGCCTTTCGGTATAGTACTTGAGCGCCTCGCCGATGATGGGCGAACCTTTCTCTGCACCCAGGAACGAGGGCTCGATTCGCTTGGAACCGTTCTCGTACCCGAGGATGTACTTGCGGTCGAGCAGTTCGTTGGGCGACTTTAGCAGTTGCACGTCGGAATCCAGGTAGATTCCGCCTTCGGTGTAGAGCGCGTACAGGCGCACCGCGTCGGCGGCAAACGCCCAGTTGCCCTGTTCCATGGCTTCAAGAATCCAGGGAATGCCTGTCGCCTTGGCCTTCTGGTAATCCCAAAAAATGCAGTTGTAGTCGCCCAGGAACTTTTCCCAGGATTCCATACAACGTTGAACCTTTTCCGGAAAAGGTTCGTTCGAAAGCCAGCAATAATGAAATATCTTCGGGATCATACGATTTGCTCCGTCTATACCCATATTTTAACATTTTTTTTGACCGAGCGTAACCCCTATTTTGCGATTTTGTGTGAAAAAATGCACGTAAATGTGTAAAAGTGCCCTTTTTTGTTATATTTTTCTAACAAGGTAAGTAATGGGACAGCTTTTATTGACATTGGCGTTTGTCTTATCGATAGTGAATTTCGCTGTCTTTTTGGAACTTTTCCGCAAACAGAAGAACAATTACATGTTCTTTACGTTTGTCGCCATCGTCGTCAGCTGTTTCGGTCACTGGCTCCTGGGGTTCTCGGAATCGGTTGACGGAGCCATCCTTTCGAACAAGATAAACTACCTCGGCTCGGCGTTCTTGCCGATGCTCATGTTCTTTACGCTTGCGGAAGTCTGCCGCCTGCGGATTCTCCCTGTGTTGCGCATTCTCCTGATTGTGTTCAGCTGCTTTGTGCTGTTTCTCTCGTTCACGGTGGGTTATAGCGACATCTACTACAAGACCGTCGAGTTCGTGGTGCAGAGCGGGGCGGGCAACTACGTGGCGACCTACGGCTGGGGTCACGACGTATTCAACGTGATGATTATCCTGTACGCCGTACTCGATATCGGGGTCATTGTGCACGCCTGCATGATGCGCCGGTTTGTCTCGCTCAAGAACATATTTGCGATGTTCATGCTGGAACTTGTCACCGTGTCGTTGTTTTTCATTTCGAGGCACATGGAAAACGACATGCTCTGCATGCCCTTCGTGTATCTCGCGGACCAGGTGTTCTTGCTCTACATAAGCCTGAACGTGAAATGGTACGATATTGCGCGTAGCGTGATGCAGTCGCTCGAAAAGGACAACGGGAACGCATTTGTTTCGTTTACCTCCACGGGTGAATATCTCGGCTGCAACGAAATCGCGCTCAAGTTCTTCCCGAAACTTGCGCAGTGCCGCGTGGACCTGCCTATCCCGAGCGGGCACGAGATGGGGAATCTTTTCAAGCCGCTGCTCGAGCAGGCGGTAAACACCAGGTTGCGGCATGCCCTCAAGTTCTGGTATGCCAACCGTCATTTCAGGTGTACCGCCCGCACTATCCCGGTATGGAACGTAATGCAGATTTGCCTGTTCCGCATCGAGGACGACACGAAGGTGCAGATGTACGTGGACATGCTGGGCAAGGACCACAACCAGCTGGTGAAGGTCGTGGAGCAGAACGCGCAGGCGGTGAGCGCCATCCAGGAACAGATGATTGTTGGCATGGCGAATATGGTCGAAAGCCGCGACGGCAATACGGGAGGCCATATCAAGCGCACGAGCCAGGTGATTCGCATTTTGGCTTCCGAGATGCGGAAGGACATGGCTTATTCCCAGACGGATTCCTTCTACGACGCGCTTATTTCGGCGGCCCCGATGCACGACCTCGGGAAAATCGCCATCGACGACGAAATCCTGCGGAAGCCGGGGCGCTTTACCGACAGCGAATTTGCGCAAATGAAGACGCATGCCGAGAAGGGAGCGGTGATTGTCGAGAACCTGCTTTCGGGTATCGAAGACCCGTTCTTTGTGCAACTTTCGAAGAACGTGGCGAATTTCCATCACGAACGTTTTGACGGGACTGGCTACCCGCTTGGCCTGAAGGGCGACGCGATTCCGGTGGAAGCCCGCATCATGGCAGTCGCGGACGTGTACGACGCGCTGGTGAGCAGCCGCTGCTACAAGGACAGCATGTCGTACGACAAGGCGGGGGAGATTATCCTTGCGGGGATGGGGACCCAGTTTGACCCGACTCTCCAGAAGTATTTCATGGATTGCGAGGCCAAGCTTCGTGAATACTACAGGACGGTGGAGCACTAGCGTATGGAAAACATGGTAATTTCTTACTTGGTGCTGATGTGCGTGGTCTCGTTCCTGAACCTGTTCGCGCTGGTACTCCTGTACCGCAAGCAGCTGAATTTCTATTTCGCGTCCATATTTGCATCTGTGCTGGTGGCGAACGTCGGCTACCTCACCGGGGCGCTTGCCGAATCGGAAGAAACGGTCATTATCGCGACGAAGGCGTGTTACCTGGGTTCGGTGTTCTTGCCGATGTTCGAGTATTTTGTGATTCTGCGCATTTGCAAGTTCAACTTCCCTGACTGGGCGAAACTCCTGCTGGGGGCGCTTTCGGTTACTGTGCTCCTGCTTTCGTGTACCATAGGGCATAGCGATATCTACTACAAGTCGGTCACGTACACGCACATGTACGGTGTGGCGTACTGCGCCTGCGAATACGGCCCCCTGCATTTCCTCTGGAATGTCGTGCTGGTGGGCTACACGCTTGCAAATATCGTGACAATCGCCTACGCGGCCCGTACCCGCATAAACGTGAGTTACAAGAACCTGATTGCGGTTGCCCTCATGACGCTCATTTCCATCATCTCGTTCCTTATTTCGCGCGAGATCGGGAGCGATACGATGGTGGTGCCGCTCGTGTACGTGATAGACGAGTTCATCTTGTTCTTCGTGTGCCTGCGCGTAAGGATGGGCGATATCTCGGATGCTATGCTGGAATCGCTGGAGGCGGAAAACCAGAACGCGTTTGTGGCCTTCTCGGACAAGGGAATCTACCTCGGGTGCAACGACATTGCGTACAAGTTCTTCCCGGAACTTGGTGAATTCCGCGTGGATAGGGCGATGCCCAAAGACCTTGAAATCTCCAAGCATTTTGGCTCGCTGATGGAATCGTTCGTGAGGAAGGATTCCCCGAGCGACAGCTACTTCGCGTACGGGAGGCGCAACTATAGGGTGTGCGTGCGCAAGGTCGCCCGCAACAAGATTTCGCATATCGTGCTGTTCCGCATCGAAGATGAGACCAGGCTGCAGCGCTATATCAAGAAACTCGATACGCACAACACGAAGCTCAAGGACGTCATCAAGGATAACGACAGGCATATTCACGCCATCCAGGAGCAGATGATTGTGGGCATGGCGAAGATGGTCGAAAGCCGCGACAGCAATACGGGCGGCCACATCATGCGCTCGAGTGCAGTCGCGGGAATCCTGGCCGAAGAGCTCAGGAAGGATTCCAGTTTTGGGCGCACGAAGGAATATTACGATGCGCTGATTGCGGCGGCGCCGATGCACGACCTCGGGAAGATTGCGATTGACGACAAGATCCTGCGCAAGCCCGGCAGCTTTACGCCCGAAGAATTCGAGGTGATGAAGACTCATGCCGAGAAGGGGGCCGCCATCGTGGAAAACCTGCTTGCCGAAATCGAGGAACCCTTCTTTGTGGAGATTGCGAAGAACGTGGCGTGCTTCCATCACGAGCGTTTTGACGGGAGCGGTTACCCGTACGGGCTCTTTGGCGCGAATATCCCGTTCGAGGCTCGCGTAATGGCGATTGCGGACGTTTACGACGCGCTGGTGAGCAAGCGCTGCTACAAGGAGCAGATGTCGTTCGAGGAAGCGTACAATTTGATTATGGATTCCATGGGGACGCATTTTGACCCGAGGCTCAAGGCAAGTTTTGTCGCATGCCGCGAAAAACTCGAGAACTATTACAGGAATAGCCCCGGCTGGGAGTCCAACGAAAAGTAAAAATAGCCTGCTTTGGCTTTTAATTTGCTATCTTTGTACGCATGACAAAGTTTAGCGAATTCCCGTATGTTGCCGACCGCTTCAACGCCGTCCGCAGGGAAACTGTACAAGTCCGCGTTGGCGAGGCTTTGATAGGGGGCAACGCCCCCATTTTAGTTCAGTCCATGACCACCACCAAGCCGAAGGACGTCGAAAAGACGGTGGCCGAGACTTTGGCGCTCGCCAAGGTGGGTTGTGGCCTGGTTCGCATTACCGCTCCGACATTTGCAGATGCAGCCGCTCTTGAAGAAGTGATGAAGCAGGTGCGTGCCGCCGGTTGCACGGTGCCGGTTTCCGCCGACATCCACTTCCAGCCGAAGGCCGCGTTCGAGGCGCTCAAGTGGGTGGAAAAGGTCCGCATCAATCCGGGTAACTTTGTCGACACGGGCATTTTGACGCTCGACCAGCAGACGGACAAGTCGTTTGACGAGGGCAAGGAAAAGGTTGCCGAGGCCTTCACTCCGTTTGTGCAGGAGGCCAAGCGCCTGGGACGCGCCATCCGCATCGGCGTGAACCACGGTTCGCTCTCTGCCCGCATGATTTACCGCTATGGCGACACGGTGGAAGGCATGGTGGAAAGTGCCATGGAATACCTGGCCGTGTGCGAGGCCGAACATTTTGACCAGGTTGTATTGAGTCTCAAGAGCAGCAACCCGCGCGTGGCGATTGCCGCCTACCGCATGCTCGCCGCACGTATCAAGCAGGAAGGCTTCAAGCCGTACCCGTTCCACGTGGGCGTGACGGAAGCGGGCGCGGGTGCCGACGGACGACTCAAGTCGGCCGCGGGCATCGGCGCACTCCTGCTCGATGGCCTGGCAGATACGATACGCGTGTCCCTGACCGAAGATCCGGTAGCCGAAGTCCCGGTGGCGCAGGAACTCATCAAGGCATGCGCTTTGCCTGCCGCGCCGACGGCGTACAACGTGCCGGTTCTCGAGAAGGACCCGTACCATTACGAGCGCAGGGCAACGACGCCCGTCGCTGTTTCCGGCGTGGAAATCGGCGGTTCTAACCCGGTGAAGGTCGGCGTGAAGGCCGATGCGATTGCACTTACCGGCGAACGCCGCAATGCGGAATTTGCCCTGCCGAGCCTGGATGCTGCCCCCGTGGTGCAGTTCAAGGATGCGATGGACATCGCGGGGTTCGCCGCGAATCCGGCGAGCGTGCCTGCAGGTTCCGTGTTCTGCTATACCGGAGCTGAGATGGTTTCTGGCGTGCGCGCCCTTGCTGCCGCATTGGATGCGGCAGGTCGCCAAGACCCCATTTTGCTTTACGCAAAAATCGGCGACACCGAAAAAGAAACCCTCCGCGTTTCCGCCGACATCGGAAGCCTGGTGACCGACGGTCTTGGCGATGCCGTCGTTATCGACGGCTACAAGGGCGCGAAGGAAAGCGTTCTCCTGGCGTTCGACATCCTGCAGGCCGCCTACTGCCGCCGCAGCAAGACGAACTTTATCAGCTGCCCGAGCTGCGGCCGTACCTTGTACGACATCCAGCAGGTCATGGGCAAGATCAAGGCCCGCTTCGGACACCTCTCCGACATTTCCATCGGCATTATGGGCTGCATCGTGAACGGCCCGGGCGAGATGGCTGACGCCGACTTCGGTTACGTGGGCGGTGGCCCCGGCCGCATTACGCTGTTCGAGGGCAAGACGGCCGTCAAGAAGAACATCCCCGAAGAAGACGCGATTGAAGAATTGGTGAATTTGATCAAGGATCGCGGTCGCTGGCAGGAACCTTAAAAGATCCTCGCCTTCGCGAGGATGACATTGAAGAAAAGATTTTAAACATTAACAAAGGACATAAAAATGGCAACTATTAAGACGATGAACAACATTTCCAAGAAAGGCTTGAGCCTGTTTGGCTCGTTCTACCAGGTTTCCGACTCCGTCGAAAATCCGGATGCCATCTTGGTGCGTTCCGCCCAGGTTGATACCGACAACTTTGACGGCTTGCTGGCTGTCGCCCGCGCCGGCGCTGGCGTGAACAACATCACTATCGACAAGGCTTCCGCGAAGGGCATCTGCGTGTTCAACACCCCGGGTGCAAACGCCAACGCCGTTGCCGAGCTCGTGATGACCGTGCTCGGCATGGCCGTCCGTAACGTGGACAAGGCCGCCGCATGGGTCAAGAACCTCGACACCACCGACCCGGACCTCGCCAAGACCGTCGAAAGCGGAAAGAAGAAGTTCGCCGGCATGGAACTCGCAGGCAAGACCCTCGGCGTGATCGGCCTCGGCAAGATCGGCGTGCTGGTCGCTAACTATGCCCGTTGGAAGAACATGCGCGTCATCGCTTACGAACCGTATCCGAACGCCGCCAACATGCACGAACTTTCCAACAAGGTGGAAATTGCCGACCTCGACACCGTGATTGCGAAGTCTGACTTCCTCACCGTGCACGTTCCGTTCATCAAGGGCGTTACCGAGAACTTGCTCAACCGCAAGAACCTCGCCGGCTTCAAGGGCAGCTACATCATGAACTTCGCCCGCGGTGGCATTGTGGAAATGGCCCCGGTCAACGAGATGCTCGCTTCCGGTTCCCTCCAGGGCTACCTCTGCGACTTCCCGGATGCAGACCTCATCAAGAACGACAAGGTGACCTGCTTCCCGCACCTCGGTGCCTCTACCGAAGAAGCCGAAGAAAACTGCGCCGTGATGGCCGTCGAAGAACTGAAGGACTACATCGAATTCGGTTGCGTCCGCAATTCCGTGAACTTCCCGGCCCTCGTTGATCACCCGCACGCTGGCGTCAAGAGCCGCGTCGTGGTCATCAACCAGGATGTTCCGAACATGATTTCCGAAATCACGAAGGTGTTCGGCGCCGAAGGCATCAACATCGCCAGCTTCTCTAACAAGAGCAACGGCAAGATCGGCTACAACCTTGTTGACGTCGAAAGCAAGGTGGATGACTCCATCATCGAGAAACTCTCCAAGCTCGACAAGGTCATCAAGGTCCGCGTGATCCACTTCTAATCAGGTGGGGGAGGGATCCCCCTCGCTTTAGCCAAAATTTATCCCCGCCTACGAGCGGGGATTTTTATATGTATTTAAAAGTCCGTCTTCATCAGGCTGGCGAAACTGAGCCCGTTTTCACGGGCATAGGCGAGGAACTCTTTTTCCTCTTGCGTAACGCGCATCTGGATAGTCAGTGGCTTGGAATATTTGGGTTTCCTGCCGGCGTTTTCCCTGGCACCACCGTGCCCGAACTCCTTTTCATAGGTCGCCAGGCCGGAGGCTTTACGGTAGGCCTTCTCTGTGATAATCTTCTCGCCCTTGCAGACTTCAGACTTGAGTTTTTTGAAGACATAACCTTCGGAATCTTTGACATAGACATACGACATCGTTACATCTCCTTTAGCCGCTGCTTGGCTAGTTTGATTTGATAAATATACTCTAAAATTTTGAAATTGTCAACATTTTCAAGTTTTGACAGGGGCATAACTCGAAAAAAGTTGTGCTCCTACCTATAAAACGGTTTCGCGGCGAAAATGAGCCAAAATGGCACTATTTTTTTTTCTACTTTTCTTTACAAAATAGGACTACTGAAATGAAGATTCTTGTGACAGGTGCGGCGGGTTTTATCGCTTCGAAAATCATGGCGATGCTTTCGGCCCGCGGGGACGAGGTTGTCGGGCTCGACAACATCAACGACTATTACGATGTGCGCCTCAAGTACGGGCGCCTGTGGGAAAACGGCTTCCGTTCTGCGAACGGAGGCGCGCTTGCCGAAATCCCCTTCGGGCAGATGCTCGAAAGCACGACGCTCGCGGGTGCGCGCTTTGTGCGCATGGACCTCGCCGACAAGGAATCTATCGACAAGCTCTTTGCCGCAGAAAAGTTTGATAAGGTGGTGAACCTCGCGGCACAGGCCGGCGTGCGCTACTCCATCACGAACCCGTATGCCTACATGCAGAGCAACATGGTTGGTTTCCTCAACATTCTCGAGGCTTGCCGCCATAATCAGGTGAAGCATCTGCTCTATGCGTCGTCCAGTTCTGTTTATGGCCTGAACAGCAAGGTCCCGTACAGCGAAGACGACAAGGTCGACAATCCGGTTAGTTTGTATGCAGCGAGCAAGAAGAGCAACGAACTGATGGCGCATTCCTACGCGAAGCTTTACGGCATCCCGATGACGGGTCTGCGCTACTTTACGGTTTACGGCCCGTGGGGGAGGCCCGACATGAGCCCGATGCTCTTTGCCCGCGCCATCTCGAAGGGCGAGCCCATCAAGGTGTTCAACAACGGTGACATGATTCGCGATTTCACCTACATCGACGACATCGCGGAAGGCAGTGTGCATGCGCTCGACCACATGCCTGTCGCGGAAAAGTGCCCGAACGGCGTTCCGTACAAAGTATACAACATCGGCTGCAGCCACCCGGTAAAGCTGATGGACTTCATTGCCGAAATCGAGAACGCGTACGGCGAGCCCGCGAAGAAGGAATTCTTGCCGATGCAGCCCGGCGACGTTTACCAGACGAACGCCGATACCACGAAGCTCGAGGCCGAATGCGGATACAAGCCGCATTGGAGCCTGCACGACGGCATCGCCGAGTTCATGAAGTGGTACAAGAGCGACAAGAATCCACTGAGGTAGATGATGCGCGGTTCACGGGCGGTTGTTGCGGTACTGTTGCTTGTCTGTGCGCTTTTTGCGGCGGACGTGTTTGTGCTGCCTGCCGTGACGCCCGAACTCAAGGCGAAGGCCTCGGAATACTATAACAACGAGTGCAAGGGCTGCCACCGCTGGGCGCGCAAGTTCGCGGCCCCGCCCATGAAGGATAACGTTGCGCAGTATGTGGAGAATCCCGAGGCTCTGGTGCAGTACCTGATGAAGCCCGAGCCCAAGCACCCCGACCAGTGGGATCCGATGGAAATTTCGCCCATGAGCGAAGCCGACGCGAAGATGATGGCGTCGTGGCTGCTGTATATTCTGGAGCACCCAGATGACCCGGGCCGACCGAAGTAAGCCGAAACGTTAATTCCCGAACAGGTCGGAATGCGTCCCGGTATCGACAAGTTCGAGAATCAAAACATTTTCTACGATCTTGTAGATTAACAGAAGGTCTGGCAGTACATGGCATTCCCTGTGCCCGATCCAGTTTCCGACTAAAGGATGGTCCTTAAACCGCTCTTCGAGAGTTTCACCTTTCTGCAAAATATGGACGACGTCATTGATTTTTTTGACGTTTTCAATATTTCGTTTGGCAATTTGTTTAATATGTTTCTTGTAGCGATTTGTGACTCGTAAGTTGTATTTGAATCCGTTTTCGGAACTCATATTTTGATCCCCAGTTCTTCAAGAAGCTCTTCGTGCGTAGCGTACGTCTTGGCGTTGGGGTCGTGGGCGAGTTGCTCACCTTCCTTGATCGCTTCGAGGAGTTCTTTGGACGGGGGCCTGGTGACGGCAAACGGGAGACCGTGATGCAGCACGGCCTGTTTCAGGAAAACGGTGAACGCCTGGGAAAGGGTCAATCCCAGGTCGTTGAAGAGTTCGGTAGCTTGAGCCTTGAGCTCTTTATCTATTCGGATATTTGTAACCACGGTACTCATACCTCTAAATATACAACAAAAAGTTCCAAATGTAAAGCATTTGTAGTATATATATTGTAAAAATGCACGGATGCCCAGTGCGGCGAATAGGAAAAAGGCTCCCTATCTACTATATAAAACGGTTTCGCGGCCAAAATAAGCCAGAAATTTTTGGTTACATGCTTTTTTTTACAAAAAAGGGAAAATTGGAATGCGTGCCGGAAGGTACAGGAAATTTTTGAGCAAATTGGGGATTTTCTTTTTATTTGGACGATTTCTTAATTAGATTTACGCTAAAGGGATGAGTGTGTTTAAACGACAAGGCGCATCTTTCGGAGCAACCCCGTTCAAGTGGGCGGGGCTCGTTTTTGCGGTTGTCTTTGTGTTCTTATTGGCGGACTTTTTGTTCGGCCAGAAGGCGACTCCTGTGCGAGTGGGTGCCGATGCGGGCGGCCCGAATTCGATAGCCTTTTTGCACGAACTTCACGGCGAAAACATCGGGCTCGATTGCAGCCACTGCCATACGGGTGCTGTTTCCGGGGCGCGCGCATATATGCCCG
Source organism: Fibrobacter sp. UWR3 (assembly GCF_900143055.1). Classification (NCBI taxonomy): domain Bacteria; kingdom Pseudomonadati; phylum Fibrobacterota; class Fibrobacteria; order Fibrobacterales; family Fibrobacteraceae; genus Fibrobacter; species Fibrobacter sp. UWR3. The sequence continues at coordinate 329,190 of NZ_FRCW01000004.1, forward strand.
CAAAGGCGGATTGCATGGATTGCCACCGCCTGCCGCTCACTGAAAATCCCGGCATCGAGAAGCTGGATTCGGCGCTGGCCGCCGCTCCGGCATACCCCTGGAAGCACGAGTCCGCGTTGCCGGAGCACGTGGTGTTCCACCACGGGGTACACGCGGCCGCCGGGGTGGAGTGCGCGGATTGCCACCGCGGTTTTGCCGGAGCCCAGCCCGGCGCGAAAGCAAAATCTGTCGCGCCCCTTTCCACGGGCGCGACCGGAGCTCAGCCTGGCGCGAAGGCCGACGTGTACGGCGGCGAGAATTTCAGCATGCAGATGTGCATCGCCTGCCACAGGGGAGAAACGTTCAAACAGAAGAATTTCAGGCGGGCGGCAACGTACTGCGCCGCGTGCCACAGGTAGTTTATGGATAGGCGCGAGTTCTTGAAAATCCTTTCGGCGACGGTAGCGGGTTTTGCGCTGTTCGGGTGCCGCGACGGCTTGCTCGGCGATATGCCGGTCAAGGGCGCGCGCCTCAAGCTTGCTGACTTCGAGAACGAGGTGAAACTCGCCCTCTCGAAGATGAAGCCCGGTATGGAACTCGTGCGCGTGCCGATGCCCGCAGCGCTCAAGACTCCCGGTGCCTCGCAGGAGAACCGTTTTGGCATGGCTATCGACCTGGATGCCTGCGATGCCTGCGGCAAGTGCGTGCTTGCCTGCATCCAGGAGAACAACATCCCGCTTAGTGCTCCCGAGCGTGCGAACCGCGGGCAGTTCATGCACTGGATAGAGATGTGCGGCGGTGCGCCCGCGATGTGTTTCCACTGCGGGGATGCCCCCTGCGAGAAAGTCTGCCCGACGGGGGCCGCGAACCACACTCCCGATGGCGTCTCTGTGATGATGTACAAGCGCTGCACCGGGAGCCGCTTCTGCGGGGCGAACTGCCCCGTGCATGCCCGCAAGTTCAATTTCGATGACCCTGTGGCTTCGGGTCGTTCGCTCAAGTTTAACGCTGGCGTTCCCGTGCGCGAGAAGGGCGTGATGGAAAAATGCTCGCTGTGCCTGCAGCGCCTGCAGGATGCGCGCCACGACTTCAAGGCGCTCCATCCGGGAGAAAGTTTCCGCGGGCGCGGCGTGACCACCGCCTGTGCCGCCGCCTGCCCCAAGAACGCGATTATATTCGGCAACTGGCTCGACGAAGGTTCCCCGCTGGTAAGGGCCGCGAAGAACCGCGTGCTCTATGCCCCGAAGGCTATTGCGGCGCTTGACCCGGCTATCGTCTACATGAGGGGGCGTCGTTGATTTTCCGCATCCTCCTATATGCGGGGCTTGCGCTCCTGTTGCCCGGCCTTGCCGCGCTAGGGTATTCCCTCTGGGAAGGCCCTGCTGTGTGGTCGGTGGACGCGCATACCTTCTGGGGGACTCCCGTAAGCCTGTTCGTTTTCTGGATAGGCATCGCCCATGCGGGTACGCTCATTTCGGCAATTCTTCTGGCGCTAGGTGTGCCGCTCGATCGTCGCACCTCGATGCTTGCCGAACTCACGACTCTCTGCGCGCTCGTGGTCGCCGCGATATACCCGCTCATGCATCTCGGCGTGGTGGAAAATTTCTACATGGTCATCCCGTTCCTGGATGCACGGGGCAACTTCGCGAACGTGCGTTCCCCGCTGGTGTGGGACTTCTGCTGCATCGCCATCTATGCGCTGCTCTCGCTCGTGTTTTTTGCAATTCACCTGTTTGCGGATAGGTCGCAGGCGCTGGAAGATGTGCGCCGCCCGATGGCATGGCTACTCTTCCCGCTGGTGCTCTGGGTGCACACGATTGTGAGTCTCGATTTTGCAGTGACGTTCGTGCCCGAGTGGCGCGGGGCGTTTTTCCCGCTGTACTTTATCGCGGGTGCCATCTATTCGGGCCTTGCGATGGTGAACGTGCTGCTTGTTGCGGAAGGCTGCCGCGTGCGCCTGCTCGAAAAGCTCATGATGGTCGGCTCCTTCGTGATGCTCGTATTCTGGGCTTGGAACTTCGCGCTCAAGGGGGACTGGAACTTCTCGGTGTTCGCGTTCGGGGCGCTGTTACCGCAGCTCTGGTGGGTGTCTGCCGTGCGCGTGAGCCCGTTCGGGCGGCTTGCGGTTTCGCTCTCGGTGCTGCTCGGGCTTTGGCTGGAACGCTTCTACCTGGTAATGCCCGCCGAACCGCGCGGCTTTGGGTATGTCGATGCGGGCCTTGTCGCTTTTTCCATCGGGTTGTTTACAACGTTGCTTGTGATTTTGCGTGTAAAGTTGCGTAAGCCCATCGAGGGTGGGGAACTTCTTTTCGGCGAACTGGAAGAGGCTTCTGCGCCGGTTGTGGAACCCCATACGGAACCGCTCACGAGCCGCGAGTTTATCGTGTTGCGTTTCCCGTTGTTGCTGGGCGTGCTCGTGGCGCTTGTCTACACGCTCTGGGCGGTGTCGCAGCCCGTGTTCGATACGGTGGCGGTCGCTATCCCGAACGTTGCCCCGCTATTCTACCCGATTGTGGCGCTGGTGGCCGCTATTGCCCTATGCATACGCCCGGTATGGCAGGCGGTTTCGGCGCATAATGCAGATGGATGCGGTTCCCGTTACCTGAAAATCGCCTTTGCTATATGTGTGCTTATGTTTGCGTTTTTTGCGGGAGTGTTTTATGCGGGCGGTTCGTCTGCGCCCTCGAAATTCACGAGCTATGTTGACACCCCGAAAAATGCCATCGCACCTGATGGCCCGAAAATAGCGGGCGCATTTGATACGCTGCGGACGCGCGCGGTATGGAACGCGCGATGCAGCGGATGTCACGGAAAAGACGGCAAGTTCAACGCGAAGTTTGTCCGCGAGTTCTACCCGGTTCCGCAAAAGTTGACTGCGGCTCGTCTCGATTCCCTCGGGGAGGATTCCCTGGTACACGTGATTATGTACGGGCGCACGAACATGAACCCGTATGCTGACCGCATAACCGAAGCGGATGCCCGCGCCCTCGTGCGATACATGCGCTCGCTTGCCCCGGCGGACATCCCTGCACCCGAGATAAAAGAAACTGCACCCGAGATAAACGAGTCGGCGCCTGAGATAAACGATTCGACGCACGAGATAAACAATTCGACGCCCGAAACAAACGATTCGGCGGAGGTTCTACAATGATCCCGCTGATGAACGCTGTCGCCTGCCTCCTCGCGCTCGCCATGGCCCAGTTCTTCTGGCGCCGCCCCATCCGCCTGTTCAAGGAGGCGTTCTTCTTGCTTGCCGCCGTAGTCGTGTTCTGCGTCTACGCCTACTTCTCGGGCGACATGAACGACCCTGCGATGGAATCTTACCCCTTCCGCATGTTCGCGCTGGCCCTGTGCTTCTCTACGACTGCCCTGCCCGTCAAGCGCCGCCGTTACCTGCTCATGGCTCAGGTCATGTGGTTCTGGGTCGAGTTCTTCGGCTCCTTATCGCTTTTCTACCACGGCTTCGACATGCCGTGGACGCGCCTCTTGGCAATCGCCGTCTCCGTGTTTGGCTCCACGTTCCTCTCGCGCATCTCGCAGGGCATGGAGTTCGCCCTGATGGCTTACTGGATTGCCGTCTGGGTGTTCTTCTAGTTGATTTTGTAATAAAAACTTTACAAATAAGATCCGATAGCCTCCCGTCAAAGGCCGTATCCCCTTTATTGTGATAATTATGTAAGCATTTTTATTGATGTTGGTAAACTCTTTTTTAGATTTATAACAAAATATTAACCGAGAATACCTATGAACAAGAATTCCCAGATTTCGTTGTTCGGTAGGGCAGCCCTGTTTGCTCTTGCTTCTACGGCAATGCTGTTTGCCCAAGAGCCTGCCGCCGCTCCTGCCGGTTCTGTTGAACCTGAAACTGCAACCGAACCGGCTGCCGCAGCCCCCGCTGCAGAACAGCCCGCCGCCGCTTCGGCTGAGCCGGCAGTTGCCGCAACCGAGGGTGGCGAAGCCAAGACCGCATCTATCTTTGTGCAGGACCCGGCCATATTCCACCAGCGCCAGGCCGACTTGGAAAAGTTGAAGGGAAGCCTCCAGAACGTGAACGAGGGGCTTGATTCCCTGCTCGCCGACGCAAGCCACATCGCCAAGATGAACGACCAGTGTGCCGCGGTGAGCATCAACGACGTGATGGGCGACGAGTGCTGGACCTTCTACCAGGTCGAGTTGCCCGCCTTCGAAGAAAAGTACATGCAGGTTACCGGCGAGGTTCGCCTGGGCCATATGGAAACCGCCCGCGGTCTCGAGGACCGCAAGTTGCAGATTAACGCCTGTGTGGACGCTCTCTACAGCTTTGCCGCGTCTAAGGACCAGTTCCTGAACCTCAAGGGCGGCGTGTTCCTGGAACCGCTCGCCAAGGGCTTCGAGGCCCATTACGATTTCACCCTGCAGTACGAGCCCAACCACCGCAAGAACGCTCTCGCTATTGCCCAGAAGTGGGGCGAGACCTGCCGCGAGATGGTCGTGCGCCAGGATGGGGAAGGCTTTGCCCCGTACTTCATTGAACGCCTGGATAGGCTGAACAAGGACCTTGCCCGTGACGGCTCCCTGGCCATCTACAAGGTAGATACCGCCGCCGCCCCGACGGTCTACATGGATATCGCGAAGCCGGTCCGCAGTGCCTACTACCTGAACGGTGTCAAGCTGTTCCACAGCCGCATCGCCGCGGGCCCCGTAGACGAAAGTAACATCCGCATCAAGTTCGAGAATGGTGCTGCCAAGGTCGAGGGCGCCGAGGTGGTTGTCCAGCATGGCAAGCCGCAGCAGTTCAAGGGTGCAGTCCAGTTCGCCGAGAAGGCCGCGATGATGAACGGTCGCTGGATCTGGGAAAACCAGGGCAATACCGAAGGCGTTGACTTTGGACCGGTTTACGATGCCGATTCGCTTGCCACCGCGCAGGCCGAACAGAAGGCCGCCGAGCAGAAGGCTGCCGAGGAAAAGGCCGCCGAGGAATCCAAGGCCATCGAGAGCCGCCGCGGTACGCACTTCTCTCCCTGGGCCGCGGTTTCGGGCGTGTTCGCTCCCTATGGCGACAAGAGCCGCATAGGCTTCAAGGACGTAGAGAAGAACGACCTCGTGATTTTCGCTGACGGTGCCGCCGCCGCGCGCGTAAGGCTCAACTTTGGCGAGACCGGCGACGGCTTCATTGCCGTGGGCGCGGGCGGTTACATCGGTGCCGCGTTCAAGGGAGGCCTGCTGCGCTTGTACGTGGCGCCTCTCGCACAGCTCGAACTGGGCTACAAGGACTTCGGTATCCGCGAGACTGCCGTGATTGCAATCCCCGAGGATGACTCCAAGGAATGGATGCAGTTCAGGAGCGGCGTGTTCTACAAGTTCGGCTTCGTGGGCGTGGAAATCGGCCACGACCTGATTACAAACTTTGGCCAGGGCGGCTATGTTTCCGTCTTCTTTGAAATGTAATGGAGGGCAAGATGAAGATTTTTAAGAAATTGCTCGTTGCCGGCGGTGCCGCTTCCATAGCCTTTACCGCATGCTCTATTGTTGATGAATACGACCAGGAACTGGTCGACAGGTACGAACAGGCTGTCCAGGACGAGAAGGATTCCGTGAAGCAGGCCGAACAGGATAGGAAGGATTCCATCGCGAACCTCGACTCCGCGACCTGCCCCGAGACCTTCACGGATACCCGCGACGAAAACGTCTACGACATCGTGCGCATCTACGACCCCGAAGTCGACAGCAAGGCCCGCTGCTGGTTCAAGCAGAACCTGAAGTACGACGCGAAGGACGATTCCCGCTGCCTCGACGACGACAAGAAGAACTGCAAGGTTTACGGTCGCCTGTACCTGGGTTCCGCAATTAAGAAGGGCGTGTGCCCCGAGGGTACCCGCGTTTCTACCTCGGAAGACTGGGAACACCTGCTCAAGGTTGTTGACCCCGACGAGAACTCCTCGTACATCCTGAAGAATGCCGAGGAATGGATTGCCGGCGGCACAGCATCCAAGGCGACCGACAAGTACGGCTTCAGCGCCGTGCCCGGAGGCTTTTACGATGATGACGAGGAAGAGTACACCGAGGAATTCCACAACGATGGTCACTGGTGGGTCTACTCCAAGGATTCGTTCAAGTACGTGAGGATGTCCGCCGATGATAACCTCTACGAGTTCAGAACCATCGACGCCTACAACTCCGAAGGCATCGGCCTCTCTGTCCGCTGCGTGCTCGAGTCCAACCACTCCATAGAGGCCGACACTTCTTCCAGTGAAGGCGACAAGTCCTCGAGTTCCGAAGGGGACGGTGAAGTCAAGAGCTCTTCTTCCGAAGGCTCCTCCGATACCGAGAGCTCCTCTTCCGAAGAAGTCGACCCGGAAGATGTCATTGTCCCCCAGAACGACGTGAGCATTGACGGCGTGTCGCAGAAGGGCCCGTTCATCAAGGGTGCAACGGTGAGCGTCTACGAACTGGATAACGGTCGCAACCTGAGCCCCAAGGGCACTGCTTTCCCCACGGAAATTACCACCGACGACGGAAAGTTCAAACTCTCCAACCTCAAGCTGAAGTCGCAGTTCGTGTACCTCGTGGCCGAAGGCTACTACCGCAACGAGGTTACGGGCAAGGGAAGCGTCGCCCCCATAACGCTCCGCGCCGTATCTGACTTGACCAAGATGAAGACCATCAACGTGAACCTCCTGACCCATCTGGAATTCTTCCGTGCCGAATACCTCGTGGTGAACAAGGGCATGCGCGTGAGCAAGGCCAAGATCCAGGCAGACAAGGAAATCTTCAAGAACTTCTTTATCGACGCCACGGAATTCAAGGCTGCCGAAAAGCTCTCCGTCGTAGGCTCCTCCGACGAAGATGCCGCATTGCTCGCCCTTTCCGTGATTTTCCAGGGCGACTTTACGGAAGCGCAGTTGACCGATGTCATCAACACCTTCAAAGATGAAATCAAGGACCAGGAAAAGGGCGAATGGAAGAACGATTCGCTCAAGACTGTGCTTGCCGACTGGGTCGCGAACGCCGAATTCAAGGACCACTTCAAGAGCATCCGCGATAACGTGGAAGGCTGGGGCCTGGGCAAGCCGGGTAACTTCGAAAAGTACCTGACCAACTTCTGGCTAACCATGTACGAGATGGACCCCTGCACCAGTGCAAGCGAGGGCAAGATTACCTGGACCGAGAACAAGTACAGCAAGAACAAGAAGGAATCCAAGGCACGCTTTGTTTGCAAGAGCGGCAACTGGGAACTTGCTACCGACCTGGAAAAGGATACCGAGGGCTGGACTTCCGGTAAGGATGGCCAGGTCAAAAATGGTAAGGTCAATACGGATTCCGTGTATGTGTACGATGGTGCCGCCTGGCGCAAGGGCAACGTGCTGGATAGCACGCTCGGCATTGGCGCCTGCTATACCAAGGCCAATCGCGACCTCAAGAAGAGCGCTACCGATGGCGAATGGTATATCTGCGATATGGACAGCGCCAAGTGGGTCAACACCCACAACCTGAATTCGTACTTCGCCAAGTTTACCCCGGACGACAAGATTGCCTTCCTTAATGACACCAAAACCGACGTGGTGAACGACACCATGATTGACCCGAGAGACGGCCATGTGTATAGGACGGTCAAGATCTATTACGATAATACCTTTATCGGTAAAAAAGACAGCCTCATTTGGATGGCCGAAAACTTGAACTACGAACCCAAGCCCACGGACAAGGCCTATGGCCAGTCCTGGTGCTATGGCGACCTGGACTACAACTGTGAAATTGGTGGCAGGCTTTACAGTTGGACTGGCGCAATGAATCTTGATACCAAGTATTTCGATATAGAGGTAACGTCAAAATATGATGTGATATTCTATAGGGATGACAATCCTGAACTATCAGAATACGGTGATAACGCTGTGGTAGATAATCTGTGGCATCATCAGGGAATCTGTCCTGATGGCTGGGTTATTCCGTATAAAGTTTTATCTTCGGAAGAGGTGGATACCTATGGTAAAAACCTTAAAACGGCTCTTCAGAAGGTTTGGAAGAACACGGACAATACGCTTGGATTCTCTGCGATACCTTCCGGTTACCGTACTGCCGAAGGTTCTTATACTGGGGCTGGCACCAAGTTCGGTATGTGGACATTCAGTAATGATTATGATGCCACCAAGGCGCTGCTCATGATTATAGATGATGTCGAAGCTTATGTTTATGATGATGTCTCCAAGCATATCGGAGCCTCGGTTCGCTGTATAAAGATACCGGATTAATTCAATCCATAGGAGATTCACGATGGATGCCCTCGCAAAATTCGCTTACCTCCTTGCCGCAATAGCGCTTGCCTTCGGGCTCTCTGCCTGCGGTGACGATATCACCGAAATCAACGCGAACGTTGGCGCGGTCAAGTCCAGCGACGACCTGCCTGCGTGTACTGAAGACATTGCCGGGCAGACTGTATACATCAAGGAAACTCACGAGTTCCTGGGTTGCGACGGCAAGGAATGGCAGGCTCTGAGTGCAAACACGGTGAACGTGGGCGACAACGTTTGTACCTCCACGAGCCTCAGCGACGGCACGGGCTTCGAGATTTTCTGTAATGGGGAATCCATCGGCACGGTGAAGAACGGCAAGGACGGTGCAGATGGCAAGGACGGCGCGAAGGGCGACCCGGGCGAAGCTGGAAAGGACGGCGCACCTGGTGCGAAGGGCGAGAAAGGTGACGATGGCGCACCTGGCACGAACGGAACAAATGGCAAGGACGGAGCGCCGGGTACGGACGGTAAGGACGGCGCCAACGGCACCGGCTGTGTCATAAAGGAATCCACTGCATTGACCGCGACCATTGCTTGCGGCTCCGAAACGTTCACGATGGATTTGACGGGCTACGTGGATGTTCCCGAAGAATGCGACCCCACTGACTCCGCCTGCACAGTGCCCGAAGGCGAGGTGCAACTTGGTGGCGTGAGCCAGAAGGGTCCGTTTGTCAGCGGTACGGATGTTACGGCGTACGAACTCGAGAACGGCAAGTCCCTCAAGCAGACGGGCAAGACGTTCGGCGGCAAGATCGAGAACAAGGACGGTTCCTTCAACATCAGGACCGTCAAGCTCAGGAGCACCTACACCTACCTTGTTGCAGACGGCTTCTACCGCAACGAGGTTACGGGCAAGAACAGTACTGCGACCATCAAGCTCCGTGCCCTCACGAACCTGGACGGCCGCCGCACGGCGAACATCAACCTGGTGACCCACCTGGAATACGATCGCGTGCAGCGCCTCGTGACCAAGGAAAACATGTCTGTGCCTGCCGCAAAGCGTGCAGCGGAAAGGGAAATTTTCACCGCGTTCGGCATCGATGGCGACGGTTTCAAGGGGTACGCGGAAGACTTCAACATCCTCAAGGAAGGCGAAGGCAACGGCGAACTGCTTGCTATTTCCGCGATGCTCCAGGGTGACCGCAACGAGTCCGAGCTCACTGCCCTTTTGGCCGCACTGAGTGTTGACCTGGGCGACAATGGTGTGTGGGACGATTCCCTGCGCCGTGCTCAGGTTGCCGACTGGGCGATGAAGACTGACTTTGATGGCCGTCTAGCCACTATCCGTGCGAACGTGGAAGGCTGGAAGCTTGCCGAGAGCGCGGCCCCCGCGTTCGAACAGCACGTGACGAACTTCTGGATGCAGGAACTCGGCGCAGGCGAGTGCACCGTCGATAACGAGGGCGCGCTCTTTGCTGTGAAGAACAATCACTCCGCCTACTACGCCGCGAATGACTCTGCGTACACCGATGGCGACAGCAGCCTGGTGCGCTTGATTTGCGCGGCTTCCGGCGATTCTTATGCATGGAGATTTGCGACGGACTCCGAGAAGGATGTTGCGGCACTTGCAGGTGATGCGGACGAAGGCTCTGCTGCAAACGGCAAGATCAACACGAGCTTCGTGTATGTGAAGGAAAATGGCGACTGGCGTCGTGGCACCGAACTTGATGCCTCCCTTGACGCCGCCTGCGTTGCTGATAACAAGGGCATGACCGACAGCCTCATTGTAAAGCACGAACCTGTGTGGTATATCTGCGACAAAGACGATGCTGCGTCCGATTCCTATGCATGGCGTGAGGCGACAACAACAGAAGCGGATACCGCGCTCTTCGGCACCCCCGGCGAAGGCGACCCGATTGTCAGAATTGGTAACGTGAATAAGTCGCACTATTATGTTTTTGAGGATAATAAGTGGCGTTTTGGAACGGCGGAAGACATTGTTGAAGGACTTGGTGCGTGTACAGAAAGTAATCTTGGAAAGGTTCGACAGATGGCGTATGCAACTGGTACTAAAAATGGCTGGTATCGCTGTTCGAACGATAAGGCCGTGACTGTAGAAGGCGCTTTGGTTATTAACTCTTGGCGCGAAGCTACTGATTTTGAAAAGGATACCGTCGGATGGAATCTTAACGCTCCTTCTAGTGATACCGTAAGAGCCGGGACCGTCAATAATGACATTTATTACGTTTATGATATATCCGCAAATAAATGGCGCAGAGGTAATTCTCTTGACAATGATTCAGAACTTGGCCCGTGTACTAAGGCTAAACTAAATAAAGTTGCCACAAGTGTAGATGGTAACTCATACAAATGTGCTGCCAATAATGCAGTTGACGCTAATTTGCAGCCTTATTCTTGGCGCCCTGCAACCAATGTAGAGGTAAATACGTGGAGTCTTAGTTGCTGGTGGCCGAATTATGTTCATAGAGGTTTGGTTGACCGTGATATGTTCTTTGTATGCACAAATGTGTCAGATGAAGCATGGCGTGAGATGACGATAGCGGAAATGGATACATTGGGAATTGGAATTTCTACAGACAAGTATAAATTAAGTAGAGTTACAAAAACATGGTATAGGAATGGAATGGTCGTGAGCCCTGACGAGCAGGACTTTATAACATCTGTTAAATCGGCTGTTGTGGAATTGAATTCTGATAAAGATACTATTCAATATCTGGTTGGAGAAGCGTACTCTAGCCCGCAAGATGGTCAGCTTATAACAGGTTATATTACGTCAAAAGTCTATACTTATGATTCGTGGCAAGATAAATGGCGGTATTTGTCTGTGCCGAGCCAGCGCACATTGGCTCAGGGGATTGGTGCTGGATGTACAAAGAAAATGGCTAATACAGGTTATGGTTTTGATGGAACGAATTATTTGTATCCGAAGGGTGTTGTAAAACAAAACAGTACTACAAGTAAGTGGTATTTGTGTAAGTACAATGAAAAAACGGACGACTATGTTTGGACTGTAGCAAGTGACGCAAGATGGCAGACTTATGGTAATATGTGCTATAAAAATACAAGGTATGCTTATACGGGGAAACTGGCAAATGAAAATGTGTACGCTTATGTTTGTGATGCAGATACCTTCAGGACGCTAACCCGGTCTGAACAATGGGCGCTAGATAATAATAAAGATGGAAGCACTATGAATATTAGATGCTCAAAGGATGATGAAAATTCAACGATTGTTGCAAAAAATGTTCTAACTAAGTTTGTTTGCAAGAATGGTCTGTATGTTTGGAATGGAGAATCTAAATACTTCCATAATTCTCTTGCAATAAGTGAAGGAAGCGGTAGATCGTGGTACGGAAGTGCTGTCGGCATCAGTAACTTGATTTGGACTGCGGAAAATGTACACTGGGAATGGCCGACTAGTAGTGGCCCTTATTTGGTATCATCTGTTGTGGACGGAGATACGGCTGTTGTTACAACATATTTCAACAGAGATTTGGGAACAAGTAAGTGTGCAGAAATAACGAGTGAAGACTACTCTTGGGATGATTTTCATTTGGCAAGTTATGATGAATGGGAACAACTGTATGGGCAAGATGTAAAAGAGCCGCTGGAATTAAAGTCAGTAAGTAAATGGAAGAACGCCCCAGGGACAAATTCATCATTCTTTGGAATGGAACCTTCTGGTAATACATATTGGACGACAGGGAATGCTTTTATGTGGTATGGTTCAAGCTCTCGCCCGACATCGGTTGGTTCTGTTTCTCTTATCGAAAGTAGCGCTTTGTTTTTAACTCGTGACGGAAACTACCATATCCTTTATAATGAAGAGCATAATACGTTCAGTGATGTGAGTGCATCTAAGGTGAAATGGGGCGCCATACGCTGTGTTTCTGTTGGTGTTCCTGCCCCTCCCACTAGAAACTAACGCCTGGTATAAGATAATGCAGACAAAAGCCTCCCTCGGGAGGCTTTTGTCTTAAAATGGGCTGCTGTTGAATTGCTGTGAGGTTAGTTTTTTTCTTTGAAACGTTCTTTGGAAAGATGTGAAAAATGGGCTGCTTCGTCAGCCGTGATTTTACCGGCATCAATCAATGTTTGTGCGAAATCGCAGATTCGATTGTTTGCCTCTTCTTCCTCGACTTCGGCGATGGACTTGTAGCCGTAAACTTCGCTGCATTTTTTGAAATCCATTTTGAACTGCTCCTTGGCATCACCGTTGAACCACTGCTTCAAATATACAAAAGTTTGCGACAAAAGGTCTTCCGCTTCATTGCGGGGGAGAGACTTGAGCCCTGCCATTGCCGCTTTCAGGTATTTCTTGAGTTTTTCTCCGTTAAAAACATACTTTAGGGCGACCAGTGCGAGTGCAATTTTCGGCGAAATTTGCGGAATTTCATAATCCTCGAAAATCTCGCTCACGTCTACGACTTCCAACAGGAACGGAAGGCCAATTCTGTGATAGTATTCGGGATAGTTCGGAAACATGACTTCTTTTTCAATGCGCCAAGGATCTTTTCCATTGTAAAGGACGATGGCGAGTGTCGGAATGTTCTTTTGATTGCGAACCATGATCTGGAACCAATACTTGACCAGTTGCGGAACAATTCCTGATTCGGGATAACTCTTGTGTTCCTCAATGATGCCGACGAGCAGTTCCGCTGTTCGTGCGGGATCCTTCAGCACCGAGCGAACGTAGGAATCGTGCGAAAAATTATGTTTCATAAAGTGCCTCAGTTTGTATTTTTTCCATGCCTATATAGTTGCAAGATTCATGCCAAAACAAAAAAGCCTTTTTTGAACGAAAAACGGCATGCTCAGGAAGGAATACCTAGTGATTAATCGATTAAATCACTGATTTATCGATTTTAATCAGTAGCGAAAAGTTGTGCATTTATTACATTTTCCTTATATAAAAAGGAGCCGTCCTATGAAGTGTTTAAATTGCCTGTCACCCTGGAGCCGCTTGGCGGCGATAGGGTCCATTGCCTTCGGGCTTTCTGCCTGTGGTGACGAAGTTACCGAACAGATATACACCAACATGGGTGCGGTGGAATCGAGCAAGGACTTGCCCGAGTGCACCAAGGATATTGCTGGCCAGACGGCTTACGTCACGGAAACCCACGAGTTCCTGGGTTGCGATGGCAAGGAATGGCAGACTCTGAGCGCCAATACGGTGAACGTGGGCGACAACGTTTGTTCCTCTACGAGCCTCAGCGACGGCACGGGTTTCGAGATTTTCTGTAACGGGGAATCCATCGGCATGGTGAAGAACGGCAAAGATGGTGCTGACGGCAAGGATGGTTCGGACGGTAAGGACGGCGCGAAGGGCGACCCGGGCGAAGCTGGCAAAGACGGCGAACCTGGTGCAAAGGGCGACAAGGGCGACGACGGCGCACCTGGCACGAACGGAACCGACGGTACGAACGGCAAGGACGGCGCCAACGGTACCGGCTGTATCATAAAGGAATCCACTGCATTGACCGCGACCATTGCCTGCGGTTCGGAAACATTTACGATGGACCTCACGGGCTATGTGGACGTACCCGAAGAATGCGACACCACCGACGTCGCTTGCACCGTGCCTGAAGGCGAGGTGCAACTTGGTGGCGTGAGCCAGAAGGGTCCGTTTGTTTCTGGCACGGATGTCACTGCTTATGAATTGGAAAACGGCAAGTCCCTCAAGCAGACTGGCAAGACGTTCGGCGGCAAGATCGAGAACAAGGACGGTTCCTTCAACATCAGGACAGTCAAGCTCAGGAGCACCTACACCTACCTTGTTGCCGACGGTTTTTACCGCAACGAGGTTACGGGCAAGAACAGTGCGGCTACAATCAAGCTCCGTGCCCTCACGAACCTGGATGGCCGCCGTACAGCGAACATCAACCTGGTGACCCACCTGGAATACGACCGCGTGCAGCGCCTCGTGACCAAGGAAAACATGTCTGTGCCTGCCGCAAAGCGTGCAGCGGAAAGGGAACTCTTTAGGACTTTCGGCATCGATGGCGACGGTTTCAAGGGGTACGCGGAAGACTTCAACATCCTCAAGGAAGGCGAAGGCAACGGCGAACTGCTTGCTATTTCCGCGATGCTCCAGGGTGACCGCAACGAGTCCGAGCTCACTGCCCTTTTGGCCGCACTGAGCGTTGACCTGGGCGACAACGGTAAGTGGGACGATTCCCTGCGCCGTGCACAGGTTGCCGACTGGGCGATGAAGGCTGACCTTGATGGCCGTCTAGCCACTATCCGTGCGAACGTGGAAGGCTGGAAACTTGCCGACAGCAAGGCTCCCGCGTTCGAACAGCACGTGACGAACTTCTGGATGCAGGAACTCGGCGTGCCCGCCTGTACCGGGGATAACGAAGGTGCGCTGTTCGCCACAAAGAATGCAAAGTCCGCCTACTACGCCGCGAACGATTCCGTGTACACCGACGGCGACAGCAGCCTGGTGCGTTTGATTTGCGACGCCTCCGGCGAAACTCCCGCATGGCGATATGCGGCTGACCTCGAGAAGGATGTTGCGGCACTTGCAGGTGATGCGGACGAAGGCTCTGCTGCAAACGGCAAGATCAACACGAACTTCGTGTACGTGACGGAAAATGGCGCTTGGCGCCGCGGCACCGAACTCGATGCAAAGTTCGAAGCCTGTGTAAACGAAATCAAGAACACCACCACGTTTACGGCCGATGCGACCGATACCACGTGGTACATCTGTGCGACGGACGGCAGCAAAATCGGTGACTATGTAATTCCCACGTCTTGGAGGCTCGCCAAGGAAGCAGAGGCCGATACGGCTCAGTTCAGAATCCCCGAAACCGCGGCAGATTCCATCAAGCAGGGCCACATCAACAAGGGACGTTTCTTTGTTTTCGATGACGGCGTGTGGCGTCGCGGTACCGAGAACGATTACCTGTTGCACAAGGTCTGCCTTGACGACATCAAGGGCGAAGTAGTCAAGACATCCGCTGGCCAGTACTACACCTGTACGGATGAGGCGAAAATCCTATCCGATGGTGCGATTGTCAGTAAAACCTGGCGAAACTCTACCGCCGAGGAGGCCGACAACTACTTTACCGAGAATCCTGACCAGGAAGGTGCGGTAAAGCAGGGTGACATGGATAAGAGTCGCGTCTACGTCTTTGAAAATGGCGAGTGGCGTCGTGGTACGAACCTTGACCTGATTCTTGACGAAGGTTGCATCGCTGTAAAGGAAGGTACAATCAGGGTTCGGGACAACAAGTATTATTACACGTGCTCTACAGAAAAAACTGTAGAAAATGGTGTTGAAATTGCAAATGCCTGGCGCGCTTCAACGGCTGAAGAGGCTGATATTTATGGTTGGTCCGCCCCGACTTCAAGGGCTGATTCTGTGAGAAAAGGTAACATAGACCATTCGCATTACTATGCTTATAGGAATAATGCGTGGGTTGATGCGTCGTACTACGAAATGGACGCATATCCGCTTTCGGCTACGGCAGCGGTAGGTACATATTCCGCAGGTGCGGTGAATACGAACCTGCATTATGTGATGGATTCTTATGGATGGAGACCTGCGACTGATTTGGAGAACTCCGGTCTCGAGGCTTGTACGCAGGCTCAAAAGAACAATGTCAAGCAGAGCAATGGCGGTACTGCTGATGACTGGTACAAATGCGTTAACGAATTCTCTACGAGTATCGATGGATTTGTGGTTACATATAACTGGCGAAAGGCGAAAGACATTGAAAAGGATACCGTGGGCTGGGGTGCTTATAGCTATTCAACGGGTGATGTCAAGAATGGAAAGGTAAATGCGAATTTGACTTACGTTCGCCAAAACCTTACATGGAGACATGGAACTGCCTTGGATAGCATCTTTAAGAAAGCTGGCTATAGAGCATGTACGACAAACAACGATACCTTGAAGACCTACAAATACAATAACCTGTATTATGTATGTACTGCTCAGTCGACTCCGGATACCCTACGCAAGTGGGTCCCTGCCCCTGATCTTTTCAATGATACGTATGAATCGCGCTCGTCTTGCAATGAGAGCGGTACGTATGGTGATGGCACCATTATGGCTGGACGCGTAAATAAGGATAAGTTGTATGCGTGCCAGAGCGCAAATAATTTCAGGCCGGCAAATAGTGACGAGATAAGCTATAACCGAGCTTGCGTGAGCTTTATTGATGATCAAATTTACAAATTGAACGGACTATTCCGTAGGTGTTGGTCTGGTTATGGTTGGGAGCGCGTTGTAGACAAGGAAGAATCAGTCATGAAAGCCTATGGAAAAGAGTACAAAACGGTTGTGATTGGAACTCAACAATGGATGACTGAGAATTTAAACTATTCAACCAGTGGTTCTTATTGCTATAACGACATTGCGAGTTATTGTAATACATATGGTCGACTTTATGAGTGGTCGACGGCGGTAAGAGTTTGCCCTGCTGGTTGGCATTTGCCGACAAGGGCTGAATGGAGAATCTTGTTTGATGCGGTTGGAGGTGAAGATTACGCTGGTTATTTACTCAAATCTGCGAGTGGATGGAATAACAACGGGAGTAGCAGCGGGAATGGCAGTGGTACTTATCCTTTCTCGGTAAAGCCGGCTGGCGATAGAAATTTGACTAGCAGCGGACCTGCTTATGGCGGCATCGGTACTAAAGCGAAATTTTGGACTTCTACGAAAGACTATGAAAATAATATGTTCTATGTAGAATTCTCTTATAATGAAAACAATGTATATGAGGACGCCGTATTCTCGGGTTTCGACTTTTCCGTTCGCTGTGTCCAGGACTAGCCGCAATTCCGGGTGCTGATGCTCTCGGGATAGTCAAACGAAAAACTTATGCCACCCGCCTTTTTCTATAGTTTTTACTATATTTGGGCTATCGGGGTGTAGCTCAGCCTGGTAGAGCGTCTGCTTTGGGAGCAGAATGTCGTCAGTTCGAATCTGGCTACCCCGATACACAAAGGTCCCCTTTATGGGGACCTTTGTGTATCTTGGGTATCGCCAAATCGAAATGATGGAGTCAGTTTGACAAAAACACCGTTGAGCGAAGCGAAAGTAAAGGTGTTTTTGAGCTTATGCGCTAGCATAAGCCCGTAGGGCAAAATGGAGCAAAGCGACATTTTGCAATCTGGCTACCCCGATACGCAAAACGCCTCCCTATGGGAGGCCTTTTGCGTATAAAGGGAACGAAAAATAACGCGACTTTACGGGTCCAACAATTCGCCGCGGATTACCTCGACGTTCCCGCCGATGAGGCTTATTATGTTCGTCGGGTTAATCTCGATGGGGCCGCAGTCGACCATCATCTCTACGGAATGCTCGAAGGTCTTCCAGATTACGTCGGTATCGAAAATGTCCTCTTCGCTGAGTTTCGCCGCCGTGCTGAGGATGGGCTTGTCGAAATGCTGGAAGAGTTCCTTGAAAAACGGGTGCGTGGGCATGCGAATGCCGATTTCGGGGCGCTTCACGTCGAGCCTGCGGGCGATGTGCGGGTCGGCGGGCAGAATGAAGGTGTAGGGCCCTGGCACGCGTGGCTTCATGATGTTGAACGCGAAGTTGTCGATGCGGGCATATTCGGTCGCGCTGCGTATGTCGGGTACGATGAGCGCCATGAAGAACTTCTTCATGGGCTTCTTGAGGGCGTAAAGCTTGTGGATTGCCTTCGGGGATTCTGCATTGCAGCCGATGGCATAGCCGGATTCGGTGGGGTAGAGTACCAGCGCGTCGTCTTCGAGGGCGGCTGCGGCGAGTTTCACGATTCTCGCCTGCGGGTTTACGGGATGTACTTCAAAACGCATGACGATAATATAAAAAAGGATCGCGAAATCGGCTAGTGGGAATCAACACTGCGGAATCACTTGCGTGCCCTCGAATGCGCCCTTGAAGTGTTCAAACTGCACGGGCTTTATGTACATGCGGGCGCTGAGCACGTCGAAACGGCACGGCTGATCGAACCCCTTGGGGGCGGCATCCCTGTGCGTGTGCAGAAAGTGACACGCCGTCTTCCAGACTTTTTTCTGCTTCTGCGCATTCACGCGTGCGGCGGGGTTGCCTTCGCCCGCGTTCCACACCGACTTTACCTCCACGAACACGATTGTTTCGCCCTGCTTTGCCACGATGTCGAGCTCGCCGCCGCAGTAGGCGTAGTTGCGAGCGATTACCTGGTAGCCTTCGCGGCTTAAGTATGCGGCGGCCTGCGTCTCTACGAAGTTCCCCTTCGGACGGTTCGTGGCCTTATTGCCTCCGTTTTGCTTGTTTTTAAATTTGCGAATCATTTGCAAATTGTGTTTTTCTCTTTTTATCATGTTTTTCCTCTCTTAAAAAAAAGAACACGCGAGCGTATCGCATGTTCTAATAAGGTCGCCCCTGCGGGCTATGTCAATTCGTGACTAGGGCAGTTCCATGCCGAGCATCCTCACCTCGGAAATTGCGAAATCCTTGTTGTCGGCCTCGTACACTTCGTCGAGGTATATCTTGATTTCGCTGGTTTCCATGGCCTGGAGCACCGGGTACTGCATTCCCTTCACGTTCTCGAGCTTAATCTTCTGCTTGAATCCTTCCTTTGTTTCGAGGGTGAGCGACTTGGGCTTCTTGAAAATGCGGAAGCGGTCGCCGAACGGGTCGTCGACGGATTTCTGGTAGCCGACGGCAAATCCGATGTGCGTGATGAGCGTTTTCTTCTCGAAGAAGAGCGTGAGCACCGGGTTCTGCGGCTTTGCGGGCATCGCGGTGAGCCATGCCGTCTTGAGGTCGCCATCCACGAGGTTGTCGATGGGGTAGCCGCCTGAGATGTCTGCCTCGATGGCCGACTGCTCGAAGTTGCCGAGGGCGTCGTCCCACTCGATTTCGCGGAGCGTGCTTTCGGGCTTGTACGTGAGCATCAGGAGCACCATCAAAAGAATCAGCAGCGGGAACAGCGAGATGGCGAGTGCGGTGAGTCGCCTGCGGATAACGCGCACGCTCGCGGGTATGCGCGTGGCGGCCTCGGCGATGGAGGTCGGGTGCCTGAGCAGCGACTGTTTTTTGCCGAATCTCGTGTTGTTGTGCGCGTCCTTGGGCGGGAACACCTGGTCGCACTCGTCGAGGAATTCCTGCATGTCGTGGAATCGCTCGTTCAGTTTTTTCTTGAGGCACTTGAGGATAAGTTCCGAAAGGCCCTTGGGCATGTCGGGGCGGAACTGCTTGGGGTCCGGGGGAGGTTCCTGCACGTGCTTGAGCGCGATTTCTACGGGGCGGTTTCCCTGGAAGGGGAGGCGACCGCAGGTCATTTCGTACAAGATAACACCCATGCTGTAAATGTCGGACTGGAGCGTCACCTCGTCGCCGTGGCACTGCTCGGGGCTCATGTATTCGGGCGTTCCCATGGTCATGCCCGTTTTGGTGAGCCTGTCCTTTTCCATTTCCTGGATGTACGAGATGCCGAAATCCATCACGTACACGCGGTTGTCGCGGGTGAGCATGATGTTCGAGGGCTTCACGTCGCGGTGGACAATCCCTTTGCTGTGGGCGTAGAGGAGGCCACGGGCAATCTGGCGGATAATGACCTCGATGGCATCGAAGGGGAGCTTGCTCTGGCGCTGCAGAACGTCGGAAAGCGAGAACCCCTGAACGTAGGTCATCGCGATGAACAGCTGGTTGTCCTGCTTACCGAAGTCGAACACATGTACGATGTTCTGGTGGTCGAGTTCCTTCATGGCCTGGGCTTCCAGGTAGAACCTCTGGATGGCCTCTTCGTCGGCGGATGCGTCTAGAATCTTGAATGCGACTTCGCGTTTTAGCTTCTTGTCGAGTGCCTTGTAAACAAGTCCCATCCCGCCCTTGCCGAGAGTGCCGATGAGGTCGTAGTTCTCGTTAAAGGGGCGCGGAAAATTCTGTGCAGCATGTTCGGTCATTTTGCTTTTTTCGATCTAAGTAGAATGAATGCGGTAATAATACAAAATATGAGGGCGAGTATAAGCGCCGAAAGTTTGTTCCAAACGTCATCGGGGCGTTCCAGCAGCAGGTTCAGGAACGTGCTCTGGTTGTAGCGCGACCACACGACGGTCGAAAGCCACTTGCCTACCTGCTGCATCTGGTCGAAGGGCACGAGCGCGCCGGCGAGCGCCACCTGCGGGATAATGAGCAGCGGGAGGAACGCGTTTGCCTGCCCGGAATTCCGGGAGAGCGAACTTACGAGGATGCCCATGGCGACTGCGGGTGCGACGGTGCAGGCGAACGCTACCGCGAGCAGGGCGGGCGAGGGGTGCACGGGAATGCGGTAGGCGACAAACGCGTAAACGATGGCGGTCTGCAGGAACGCGGCTACGGTCGGGAGCGCGAGTTTGCCCGCAAGATAGGGGAGAACCTTCGCGCCCTTGCGGAATTCGCCCCGGAGTATGCCCTTCTCCTGCACGATTTCGCGTATGGAAAGCGATAGCGCAAACCAGTTCGCGCAGAGGATGATGGCGAAGGATACCGTCCAGAGGGAGGATGTCTTCGAGAAAATCTGCGAGAAGAGGAACCCGATAATGAACGGCTGTAACAGCAGTGCCGCCGTTTTACCCTTGTCGCGGAACCACTGCCGGAGCGTGAGTGCCATGCCGTAGGCGAGCGATGCCTTCGCCTTTTGCCTTGTGAAATAGATGTGCCCGTAATGGCTCTCTACCGTATCGCGGCTCACGGAGCCCGATTTTTTCCAGATGGAGGAAGAATCCTGGTTCAGGCCCGAGAGGATGCTTTCGGGGTCGTTCGTCTTGAAGAACTGGTAGGCGGCCTGCGGCGTACCGTAGAAACTCTGCTCGCCCGCGTGCAGCACGAGTACCTTGTTCGCGATGTGCAGCGCCTCGTAACTGTGCGTGGTGAGGATTATCGTGTGCCCGAGGAAGGCGAGCTGCTTGAGGTGGGAACAGAGTATGCGTGAGTTGAACGGGTC
Organism: Fibrobacter sp. UWR3; assembly: GCF_900143055.1. Classification (NCBI taxonomy): domain Bacteria; kingdom Pseudomonadati; phylum Fibrobacterota; class Fibrobacteria; order Fibrobacterales; family Fibrobacteraceae; genus Fibrobacter; species Fibrobacter sp. UWR3. The sequence goes on from NZ_FRCW01000004.1 coordinate 350,305, forward strand.
CAGGCCCGAGAGCGGTTCGTCGAGGATGATGAGCCCGGGGTTACCCATGAGTTCAGCCGCGAGGGCGGTGCGCCGGAGTTCACCGCCGCTGAGGGTCTTGATGCGGTTCTGCCTGCGGGCAGAAAGCCCGAAGAGTTCGCAGAATTTTTCGAGCTTTGCGCTTGAGGTTGCCGCGTATTCCCGCCGGTCCATCGAGATGCGCGCCCCGTGAAGGAGCGTTTCCTCTACGGTAAGGTCCTGACGGAGGGGAGGGTCCTGTGCCAGGATGGCGATGTGCTTGCGGACTTCCCGGTGCCGGTAATCTACACCGCCGATAAGCACGCTGCTGCGTTCCCCCTTGCGGTAACTGCCCTCGAATAGTTTGAGGAGGCTCGATTTTCCCTGGCCAGAACGCCCGATGATGGCGAGAATTTCGCCCGCGGGGAGGTCGAAGTCTATGCCCGAGAGGAGCTGCTTTTTGCCCGCGAAAACGTCCAGGTCGCGCACGTGGATGTCGAAACCCGCAGATGCCTTGCGGAGCAGGATTTCGCCGTCCTTCGCGGTGATTTCGGTCTGGTCGTATCGCGTGGTTTCGCCCGGGGCGAGCACGAGCTTGCGGTGCGTTTTCCCGTTCTCGTCGACGGCTCCCTGCCGGAATGCGATTTCGGCGCCGTCGCCCTTCTTGCTGACGGTAATTTCGCGGGGGGATTCCTCGTCGCCCACCTTCCGCGTCTCGGGCGCATCTCCCAGCGTCACGCGCTCCACCTCGTCGTTCGCGTCAAAGAGGAGCAGGGTGAGTTCTTTGCCCTTGAGGTTCACGTGCAACTGCTTTACGCCAATCCCGATAACGTCGCCGTCGCGCAGGGTGGTTTCTTCTACCTGCACGTCGTTCACGAGGGTAAAGCTGTTCTTGGTGAGGCTCCGGATGTGCCAGGCGCTGCCGCCCGCATCTTCGCTAAATTCTATGATGGCGTGTTCGCGGGATACGAAACGTTCCGTGAAGAGCAGGTCGCTGCCTTCCTTGCGTCCGATGGTAAACGGCTTTGCCTTATCGGGTGTGATGATACGGAACATTCGCGTAACCTTCTTGTGCCGGATTTATTCGTGCAGGCCCAGAATCCCCTTCTCGAAGCGTTCGCATGCCTTCGCGAGCGTCTCGTCACTTGCGGCGTACGAGAAGCGCACGCATGTGTCGTCGCCGAAGGCGGCGCCTGGCACGATGGCTAGCCCCTGAGTTTCGAGCAGGTACTTGCAGAAGTCTATGGACCCGCTGACGGTTGTGCCCGCGGGAGTCTTTTTGCCGTAGTACTTTGCGACGGGCGCGAACAGGTAGAACGCACCCGCAGGTGCTGCGACAGGCGTGCCGAGAATGCGCGAGGCCTGCGATACCATGAAGTCGCGGCGCTTGCGGAATGCTGCCTGCATCTTTTCTACTTCGCCCATGCCCATCTGGAGTGCCCCGAGGGCGGCGTACTGCGCGATGTTGCTCGGGTGGTGCGTCGCCTGGCCCTGGATTTTCCCGATGATTTTCGCGATGGGTGCGGGGGCTGCATCGTAACCGATTCTCCATCCCGTCATGCAGTGCGATTTCGAGAAACCGTTTATGACTATGGAACGTTCCGGCATGCCTTCAAAACAGGCAATGCTTGTGAACGCGCCGTTGTAGACAAAGTATTCGTAAACCTCGTCCGAGATGCAGTAGATATCCTTCTCGACAATCACCTTCGCGAGGGCTGCGAGTTCATCGCGCGTATAGACGCTCCCGGTGGGGTTGCACGGGTTGTTGATGAGGATGGCCTTTGTCCTTTCGGTAACGGCAGCCTCGAGTTGCGCTGCGGTAATCTTGAAATCGTTCTCGATGCCTGCCTGCACGAACACCGGGCGGCCTCCAAGCCACTTTACCAGTTCGGGGTAGGTCACCCAGTAGGGCGCGGGTATAATCACTTCGTCGCCGGGATTGATGAGGGCGGCAAGTGCGTTGAATACGGCGTGTTTCGCCCCGCTCGTCATGATAATTTGTTCGGGTGCGTAATCGAGTCCGTTGTCGCGTTTTAGTTTATCGCAAACGGCTTTGCGGACTTCGAGAATCCCCACGGGGGCCGTGTAGCGGGTCTTGCCCTCGTTTATCGCGTTGCAGGCGGCGTCGCGTATGGGCTTGGGGGTAGGGAAGTCGGGTTCGCCCGCCCCGAGACTCACGACGTCCTTGCCTTCGGCAATCATCTGTTTTGCTAGGGTATCTATGGCGACTGTAAGCGATGCGGCAATGTTTTCGGTGCGGGTAGAAAGAGCGCGTGTCATCTTGATTCTCGTTTCTTTTTCCAGATGCGGTAGTGGTCGAGTGAACCCGCGATAAGCGGGAATATGGTAAACTGTGCGGTGAATATGCAGATGAGCCCGACAAGCATGACCTGGCCTATGCTCCGTAGCCCGGGGTGCGATGAAATCAGCAGCACGTAGCAGGCGATAAGCGATGCCATCTGGCTAATCGCGATGCCCGAGAATTTTTTCTGCATCACGGTGAGCGCGGTGCCTTCTTGCTTGTTGTAGAATGCGGTCCATAACTGCAATGAGCCGTCGACGCTTGCCCCGATGATGATGGGGAATGCAAGCGAACTGTACACGGAAAGTTCTATGTCCAGGATGCGCATCAGTATGAGCAGCCAGCTCATCGCGAACAGCGATGGGAGAATCGTGAATATCGCACGGCTAAAGCGGTTGTAGTAAAGGAGCAGGAAGAACCACACGAGGAAACTCCCGACGGTAATGGTCTTGTCGAGGTTCTTGAGGATAACGTCGAGCACGGTCGCGCGTATGACGGGAATGCCCGTTACCCTGTATTCGCCGTCCTGTATGCCCTGCAACTTCTTGATGTCGCTGTTCAGGTGCCTGCACTGCAGGCCGTCGTCGGGGTCTATGTTGTGGAACAGAAATGCGAACACGCCGTTGTTCCCGTTCTTGTCGCTGAACTTGCTCAGGATATTCTTGGGCTGGTCGTGCGCGTCTAGGTTCCTGCGGTAGAGCGATTCGCGGATGAGTGTGAATGTGCGGAGCTGGCCCGAATCCAGTTGCGAGATGACGTTCGGCGTGAGCATCGCCTGCAGGGAATCGAGCTTTGCGGCCCGGCTCTCGCTCATGTGCGGCGAGAACTGTGCGAGCGTGTACATCTTCTTGATGTTCGGGATTCCTCCGCGCTCCTTGAGTTTCGTGAAGTTGCGGTAGAGTTCCTTGCCCGATGCCTCGTCCGGCACCTGGATGATGATGGGGTCATATTCGGGGAACCCCGTCTGCGCGATGAGCGAGTCTGCTGCAGAAGGCGGCTTCTGGATTTCGGTCTTGTCGAAGTCGTAGAAGAACTTGAGGTTCTTGCCGCCATAGATAAGGCAGATGAGGCTTATGACCGAGATGATTGCGATGAGCACGACGTTCAGTTTTTGCGGGAGCAACTGGATTTGGTATTCGCGACTGAAACGGAAGTTGCTCACGGCGAAGGGCTTGTGCTTCTGGAAAACCAGGAGGAGCGAAGACGTGACTAGGATGGTGACGAACCAGTTGAGCAGAGTGCCGAGTGAACCGAGTACGGCAAGTTCCTGCAGGCCCGGGAGCGGCACGAAGAACATGCAGGCAAACAGCGCCGCCATGATACAGGTGAACGCTCCGGTCGAAGGCCCGATGCCAAGTACCGCACTCTCGATGCAGAGCTGCGGGCTCAGGTTGCGCGCCCGCTCGATAAAGTAGCGCTTGAGTACGTGGCTCACGACTTGGCATGCCTGGCCGGGGAGCACGAGGGCGAGGAGCAGCGTGAACAGGTTTATGCGGCCGTAGATGCAGCCCGCGAGCGCGAGCGTGTAGAGAATCGGGAGTGCCGTCGCGATGGACGAGATGACGATGAGTTGCGGCTGCCTGTAGAAGTTGATGACGTACAGGAGAAGAATCAGGAGGGCGGTCAGCTTGCCTGCGAGCTTTGCTTCGGGCAGGAGCGTTTTTCCCTTGCGGATGGTGTCGTAGACCTTGCCCGTGTAGTACACCTGGATGTCGTTCCCTGCGTTGATTTCGGCCAGGTGGTCTTGCGTGAGTGCAAGCAAGGCGCGGCTCGCCTTGAGGTCGGTGTGCGATTGCGTGGGGTAGATGTCCACGACGCGGATTGTGCCGTCGGCGCTGGAATGGCTCTGCGCCATCATGTCGAAGTACTTCTTCTGCAGGTCGCCGAAGTTTTCCGAGGTGCGGCCCGTATCGCTTACGATTGTTCCGGATGAATCCTCGCTTGTGAGTTCCACGATAAACGGGTTGTTCTCTTCTATGGCCTGCTTCTTCAGTTTGGCCACGCGGGCGATAATCGTATCCAGGTCGCTCTCGTCTATGTAGAGCAGGCTGTTCCTGGTGTAAAAGTCCGTTTCGGTCTCGAATTCCACGAAGTGAACGAGGGAGTCGTTCTGGAGCTTGTCCGCAAGTGCCTTTGCCGTATTGTAGTTGAGCAGGCTGTCGCTTGAATGCAGGACTACGGTAAGGCTACCGAGCCCGCCGAAGTCCTTCTCGATTTTCTTGTAGTCGCTGTTTTCTTCCCCGTTGTACGAAAGTGTGTCCTGTAGCTGGATATCCCAGCGCAGGTTCATGATGGGCGGGACTGACAGAATGGCGAAAATTGTGCCGATAACCAGGATGGCTATCGGAAATCGAGTCAGTCTTTTGACTATTTTGCTGATAAGCGAAAACATCGTGTACAATATAATTATAAATTGCTTTATGATGAATCGCATGGGAGTGAACACGACGATGCATAAGCGCCTTGGGAAGGTTTGCCTTCTCCGGGCCCTGTTCGCGTTGCTCCTGTTGCCCTGTGTAGTGCATGCCGAGGACGCTCCCGCTCCGGGCGATTCCGCGCAGGTTGATTCGGCGGCCGTTGCCGCTCCTGCCGATTCCGCGCAGGTTGATTCGACTGCTGCAGATACTTCGCAGGCCGCTCAGGAGGAACAGTCTTCTGGCGGGTGGAAGCGCATTTTTTACTGGCCCTTCGAGCACATTGTCCAGCCCGTGCTGAACGGCGTCGTCTACCCGATTGCGGCCCCCATCCGCTACGCCTTCGATAACGGCGTTATCGAAACAGCGGTGGACATGATTACTTTCGGCGAAAAGAAAAACGTGCTCCTGTACCCCATAATGAACTTGAAACCGGGCAACTCCACGATGCTCGGCTTCACGTACCGTCACAGGAGCGTTTTCCTGAACAAGGACTACCTGGTTGTCTCCCCGCAGTATTTTGCGAATGGCGACTTCTACGGCGATTTACGTTATACGAAACACGAACTCTTCGGTACGCGCCTGTTCGGCGGATTGCGCATGAGGCAGTACCTGGACCGCGATGGCGTTTTCATTATTCCCGGCACCAAGGAATCGTTCGTGATGCCGGATTCTTCGACATACATCGACTTGCGCACGGGCTTTCCGTTGACCGAAGATGGACGCTGGAGCCTGGAATTCTCGGGAAGTGTCGAGTTTATTGACAGGAGCCTGCCCGAGAAGGCGCAGGACAGCATTCTCGTGGACCCGAAGTTTGATATCTCCGGGCGCGGGCTGTACCAGAAGTTCAGGCAATACCCACTGAAGATGACGCTCCTGTACGACAACCTGGATTTCCCGTTTACGCCGAGCCGCGGGTCCCGTATGGAACTTGGGGTAAGGTACGTGTTCGTGAGCGACTACGACGGGCTTTCGAACGACGATGTCGCAAAAATGATTGGGCATAACCGTTTTGCGGATGTGAGCGACAAGGGCTTGAACCACGACTACATCCGTACCGACCTCATGCTGCAACATTACTTCTACTTCGGCAAGGCGGAAACCTTCCATTTCTCGAAGAAGGAGGCACGGCTGAACAGGCGGTTCTATACGGATTTCAACTGGGATGCGGCGCTACGCATGTGGCGGCCCGAGAACGTGCGCGAAACCTTGTTCGAAAGGCGCGTGATTGCGTTGCAGTACAGGCTGGTCGATATCTGGGAAATGGAACAGGGTTCGGCGAGCTTTGATGCGTTCCCGTTTATCGGCACGCGGTTCCCCATGCGCGGGTACAAGGATTCGTGGGCGGCAAGGCACGTGATGAGCCTGAGCGCCGAATACCGCTGGCCTATAGACTATTACGTGGATGGCGTGCTTTTCGATGAATACATGATGCATGCGCCCGGGTTTACGGACTGGTCGTTCAAGCGGTTCTACAACTCGTGGGGATTCGGTGTGCGCGTGCGCAGGCCAGACATGTACTGGTTCCGCGTTCAGCTCGGGTTCCACGGCCTGCACGGCGTGAACCTCGTGCTTACCATCGCGCCGGAATTCCGCTAGAAAGCCCGCGCATCACGAACCTGCAACGTTTGAGCAGGTCCGCGCGAGTTTATGTGTTTGCGGAACTCGCTTGCCTAGAACAGGTTCAGCTGGTCGCCCTCAATTTCCTTGTTCGCGGGGATTGTCTTGTGCAACATCATGTAGGCGTTGCGTGTGGCGACTCGCCCGCGGGGAGTGCGGTTTAAAAGCCCCTTCTGGATAAGGTAGGGCTCGTAAACCTCCTCGATGGTGTTCGGTTCTTCGCCCATGGCCGCACTGATGGTGCCGATACCTACGGGCCCGCCGTCGAACATGTCTATCATCGTCGTGAGAATGCGGCGGTCCGTCGGGTCTAGCCCTTCGCTGTCGATTCCGAGCATGTCGAGCGTCTTGCTTGCCGCTTGCACGTCGATGATTCCCGTGCCACGCACCTGCGCCACGTCGCGGCACCGGCGGAGCACGCGGTTTGCGATGCGGGGCGTGCCGCGACACCGCCCGCCCAGCAATTTGGCCGCGTCTTCGGAAAGTTCCACCCCGAGAATACCCGCACTCCTCATCAGGATCTTGACGATGTCCTTCTCGTTGTAAAGTTCAAGCCTGTATTGCAGGCCGAAGCGGTCGCGGAGCGGCCCGGTAAGCTGGCCGCTTCGCGTCGTGGCGCCCACGAGGGTAAAGTGCTTGAGCGGCAGGTTTACGCTCCGGGCGGCAGGTCCAGAATCCAGCATGATATCAAGCCGGAAGTCTTCCATGGCGGGGTAGAGGTATTCCTCTACGGTGCGGTTCAGGCGGTGAATCTCGTCGATGAACAGCACGTCGTTCTCTTGCAGGCTCGTGAGCAGGCCCGCGAGGTCGCTTGCCTTCTCGAGTACGGGCCCGCTGGTGATGTGGATGTTCACGCCCATCTCTTTTGCGATGATGCCCGCGAGGGTTGTCTTGCCGAGGCCCGGCGGCCCTGCAAAAAGGCAATGGTCCAGCGCGTCGCCGCGGTGCTTGGCCGCCTCGATGGCGATGGAGAGGCTCTCCTTGATATCGTCCTGGCCGGTAAATTCTGCAAGGCTGGGCGGCCGAAGGTTGCGGTCGGTGTCGCTCTCGTCAAATGCGCTCTTTTGCGGTGAAATGATGCGGTTGTCTTCCATTCTATGACCTGTCATCCTGGAGCGTAGATTCCTGCTTGTCATTCTGGAGCGTAGCGATAGAATCTATCGGGCTCATTGCTTTAAAGATACTTTAATGCCTCGGGGATAAGTGCCGCCGCGTCTGCGGAATCTCCAAGTATTTCCGCTGCCTTCACGACCGCCTTCTCTGCTGCGGGGCCCTTCACGCCGAGCGTGTGCAGGGCGAGTACCGCCTCCATCTTCGCGCCGGTGAGGGCTCCCATGCCGGTGATGCCCGAACCTTCCACGTCGCCGAGCGCCTGCAATAGCGCTCCCGCCTTTTCCTTGAGGCTGAGCGTCATCTGCTCGCAGGTCTTCTTGCCGAGTCCCTTGATTTTCGATAGGGCGGCCTTGTTGTCGCTCGCAATCATGTTCAGGAGGTCTGCGGGTGTAACCCCGCTCAATATGCGCTGGGCCATCTTGGGACCCACGCCGTTCACATCGAGCAGCATCAGGAAGATATTCTTCTCTGTCTTGTCGGCAAAGCCGAACAGCGTCATGGAATCCTCGCGCACGACGAGGTTCGTGTAAAGCGTGACCTCGGAACCCTCCTCGGGCAGCTTGCCAGCCGTGTATGCGGAAATGTTCACGCCGTACCCGACGCCGTTCACGTCCACGACCACGAAGGTGGGGGATTTCTCTGCCAGAATACCGCGAATGCGCTCGATCATGAAGCCTCCGGATAGAACTTTTGTATATGCACTTTTGTGCTACTGCACAAATATATACTAAATCAGGGGTCCTGTCAAGTCTTTTTTGACGGCCTGATTACTTTTTCTTTTTCGGGAGGAAGAACCTGTAGGTAAAGTCGGCGGATAGCGCCCAGTAGGTGCCGTCAAAGTCGCCTGCCACGTGAATCCCGCCTAGTCGGAGGGAATAACTCGGAGTAATGTTGTAGCCCAGCGAAAAGCGCTGCGTTGTCACTAGCGGCCACTTGTCCCACGAACGGGAAATAATCTGCGCCGGCCGTTATCTTGACAAAGGGCCCTTCGCCCTTGAACAGCACGCTGAAAGCGCCTTCGACGGGCGTGTTCCCGAGATCGTAGACAAGTTTGTAGTCTTCCTGCTTTTTCTCTCTTGCCTTTTCCGCGTTAAGTTCGTTGCGGTAAGTTACGTGGCCTTCCAGGACAACGGAACCGTTTTCGACATACGTGCCTGCGCCGCGAAATTCCGGGGCCGGAGTAGCCTTTGTCTCCACGGTGTCCAGTTCCGCATGCCGTCTCGTTTCTTCGAGCGAGGCGCACGAGGCCAGGAGCAGGGCTAATGCTAGACACAGTAAGCGCGACATGGGGCGGGTTTATAACAGGTTGTAGATGAGCCCGAGGCGCAACCCGAAGTTGTCTATGTCTTTAATGCCCACGAAAAAGCCTTCCTTATAGGGCTCGTTCATCTGGACATCGAAAAATGCGAATACCAGGAACCTGGGGCTCACGATGATTTCGCCCCCGACAAGCAGGGCGATGTCAAGCGGCGAGCGAACGCCATTGTCAATCAGGTCGTCTTTGGTGCTTCTTTCCTCGATTTCTTCGATGAGGGGAATCGAGAAGCGGGCCCCGATATCGAACATTACGGGGCTTTTCATTGTTTTCATTGCGAGCAGTACCGGGAACGACAGAAGCGCCCGTGTAAGGTTCCCGTCAGACTCCTCTTTATATTCAACTCCTCCATTTTTAGTGCGGTCTATCATGATGCGGTCCAATACGTCTGTTTGGGTCGGCATGTCTGCGTAATCAAGGAGGACTCCGGTCCTTATGGCGAAGTTGTACTGGTTTATCGGAATCAGCGCTGTTGCCCCGAGCGTGAATTGAAATCCGAAGAACATGCCACTAAGGGAGTCTGTCGCGTAGTAATGCAGGTCGCGTTGACCGAAAACACCGCTAAAGCCGATAGATGACATTAGGCCGACGGAAAACTTTAAGGGAACTGGTTCGCGGTTTTCAAGTTCCTTTTCCTTTTGGACCTTGACGACGCTGTCCTTGAATACCTTTGTTTCCTGGACGCCGATGCGGATAATGCGGTAGCCTTCCGGCGTGCGTTCGGGTGCAGTTTGTTCTGCGGGTTCTTCAGGCGCGGCTTGCTCGACAGGTTCTTTTACGGTTGCTGAGCCGGTTGATGAACTTGCCGAATCAGTCGAAGCATCCTGTGCGAAGGCGAGCGATGCCGCTAGAAGGAGAATGCCTAGAATGTAGTGCTTCATGATATTCTCCTAGTAACACAGGTTCTTGTTGAGGTATTCCTGCAGTTCCTCTTCGGTATAGTAAGAGGGACAGCCAAATTTGATGTCGTCGACGAAACTTTGGTGGATTGCCGGGTCGACAATCGCTCCTGTCGCTGCCCCGATTGTGGCGACCGATCCTGCAAAGATCCCCCAAAGGAGTCCAAAATTCGAACCGTCGCCCATTAAGGAAAATATTGCCGCCATCGGGAATCCCGCGAAGGCTCCGATTCCGCCTCCGAGAATGCCTCCAATGACTATTCCGCGTAGCAGGTGGTTTCTCGAGAAGTAGGAGTTGTTCCAAACTTCCCCGTTCTTGCAGAGCGTGACGCTGTCCGTGGGGATGATCATGTAGTATCCCTCGCCTGAGCGGGATGTCGGGAACACGAGGTAGTCGTTCTGGGGGTCGTAGCAGAACCCGGTGGTCTGGAACATAGTCAGGCTGTCGCCCATCTTGGATTCGAAAGAAATGCGCGTTCCCTGGGGCTGCATCTTGACGCCTTCGTACTTGACGTATTCGCCCTTGGACCTTTCGGGAATATCTGTCGGAAGGTAGGAGTGCGTCGGGTTTGCGCAACCCGTAAACAGGAATGCGACCGCGTACAGCGCTACCGCGATTAAAGGCAATGGACGGAACTTCATGAGCATTTTCTCCATGCCCATAATATATACAAATTATTTGCGGGGGAGTTGTTTTTTTATTGGTTTGTTGCGATTTTACTATAAAAATCGCGGAAATCTTCCCAGCGGTAGTAGGGGGCGTCGGGGCAGTTCTGCACGGTCCCTGAGTTTTGTCGAAGGGCCGCCGTGTCGCAGGTTACGGGCAGTTTCTGCTCGGTTTCGTTGAGCATCACCTTCACGAGGATGGGGGCGCCCTTCTTGCTGGACTTGTAGAAGACGAATTGCACGTTTGCTGCCATCGGGCTGATTTCGTAGTCGCGCCAGACCTTGTGCAGGTTTTCCATGTCGGCGGTCTCAATGCCGGTGTTCTGCGTGCCGTTCTCCAATTGCAGCAGTACGGCGAACGGGAAGATGACGGTGTCGTGGCCGAAGCGGAGTGTGGCCGTAGTCTTTTTCGCGGGCTTTGCTGCGGTCTTTTTTGCGGGCGCTGTCGTGTCGGCGGTAATTACCTTGTCTGCAACGTCGAGGAAGTTCTTCAGCAGCGGGCGTGCGTTCTCGAGGCCTTCCTTTTTACCGAAGGGGTTGTTGCCCAGCACGCTGTACCACCAGGCGTTCTGCGCGTGCCAGCGGGCGGCGAGATCCTCGTCTGTCCACAGGTCGTCGAAGCTGAATTCGATTTCGGGGCTGCCCTGCAGGCTGTTGCCGATTTCATAAATCTTGCTGAAGAGGTCGCCCGCGTCGATATTCTTTTGCACGTAAGTCGAATCGTTGAAAATCGCATTCATCATGCGCGCGGGGTTCACGTGGCTGTAGAGCTTCTCGTTTTCTTTTTGCCATGCGGGCGTGTTGGATTCGCCGATGATTTTCCCGAAGTCGAGCGGGCTTATAAATGCCATCAGGTACTTGCCCGATTCCTGGTGAATGTCGAGCTTGGGCTTCTGCGCGCGCAGTTCCTCGAGGAATGCCGCCATGCTCACGACGCAGCGGGTCGAGGTGCTGGCATAGGCTTCGATGTAGGCGTTGTTCTTGAACAGTTCGGGGAAGTTCTTCACCATGCGCTTCGCGATTCCCTGATGCTGCGCTACGCCGAGCTGGGTCAAATCGCCTGCGCGCGGGGCGGCGTATTCGTCCAGGTATTTTGCGCGTTCTAGCAGGCTCTTGCCGAGGTCGGTGAGCTTGCCTGCGGAATCGGCTTTTGCGAGCGTATTGTACAGCGCGTGATAGTGGTCGGCCGGCTGGTGGAAGCGGCTGCCGTGCCTGCCGTAATGGCTCAGGTAGAAAGGCTTGTAGCCTGCGGGTGCCTTGGTGTACTTGGCATTCGGGGTGGGGTAGGCGTAGTAGTTGCTACCCATCTGGTAACGGTCCTGGGCGATTCCTGAAATCGCCATTGTGAGCAACAGCGCGAGAATTTTTTTCATACTGCTAACCACCTGTTATTGGTGTGGAATGTGAAATGAGGAATGTGAAGTTTCCCATCACACATCGCACACTACACGTTACACATTGCGGCAACGCCGCTTACATTTCACCTGATTGTCTTACTTTTCGCACGTCTTGAAGAAGCAGCTGCGGGCGCCCGTGTGGCAAGCGACTTGCGGGCCCTGCATGCGGACCTTGAACAACAGTGCGTCAGAGTCGCAGTCGGCGGCCCATTCCACCACCGTCATCACGTTGCCGCTGGTGTCGCCCTTGTGCCAGTATTCCTTGCGGCTACGGCTCCAGAAAACCATCTCGCCACATTCGTGGGTGCGGCGGAGAGCTTCCTCGTTCATCCATGCCATCATCAGCACGTCGCCCTTGTCGGCGTCCTGAACGATTGCCGGCGCAAGTGCAACCCCGTCCACGACCACTTCGAATTTTACTTCTTTAATCAAATCTTCAAACTTCATAATTCCGAAATCCGAATTCCTAACTCTGTATTAACCGCGCACCTGGCCGTTGCCGCGCAAGACCCACTTGTAGGTGCAAAGGCTTTCCACGCCCATCGGGCCGCGGGCATGCAGTTTGTCGGTAGAAATGCCCACTTCGGCTCCGAGCCCGTATTCGCCTCCGTCTGCAAAGCGCGTGCTTGCGTTCACCATTACGCTGCTGCTATCGACGTTCGCGACAAAGTAGTCCTGCACGCTTGCGTCTTCTGCCACCACGGCTTCGGTGTGGCGGCTGCTGTTCTTTTCAATATGGTCACAGGCTTCGGCGACGTTATCGACGAACTTGACGCTTGCCTTGAGGGCCAGGTATTCGTGGTGGTAATTGCTGTCATCGCCGATGTCCTTGATACGGCTGTCGTGGCTCTGGGCATCCTTGTTGCCGAAGAGTTCCACGCCACGGTCGGCGAGGCAGTCGAGCAACTTTTTCACGTTGGCTGCATCAATGTGGCGGTCGATAATCACGCATTCCATGGCGTTGCACACGCCGGTGCGCTGTGTCTTCGCGTTAATCAAGATGTTTACGGCCTTGTCCATGTCGGCGGACTTGTCCACATACACGTGGCAGATGCCGTTGAAGTGCTTGATGACGGGAATCTTGCTCTGTTCCACCACGGCGCGGATTAGGCGTTCGCCACCGCGGGGGATTACCAGGTCGATGCAGTCGCTACGCTGCAACAGCATGCCCACCAGGTCGTGGCTCGTTTCGGTCACGAGCTGCACGGCGTCTTCGTCAATGCCGTTTTCGGCGAGGGCCTTGTGGAAAATCCCGGCGAGGCACTTGGCGGAATTCAGCGATTCCTTGCCGCCGCGCAAAATCACTGCGTTGCCCGCCTTGAAGCAGAGGCATGCGCCGTCGATGGTCACGTTCGGGCGGCTTTCAAAAATAAAGAACACGGCGCCGATAGGTACTGCTACGCGGCTAATCTTGATACCGTTCTTCAGTTCGCGGCTTTCGAGCACGCGGTTCAGCGGGTCGGTAAACGCGGCGATTTCTTCGGCGCCCTTGGCCATCGCCTCGATGCGGGCGTCGTTCAGGGTCAAGCGGTCCATCTTGGCGTCGTCGAGCTTTCCGGCGGCGGCCTCCAGGTCAAGTTTGTTCGCGGCCATGATTTCCGGCTTGTGTTCCCGGAGCAACTTTGCCACCAGGTTCAGCACGGCGCTGCGTTTTTCACCCGAGAGGGTGCGGAGATTCTTGCTTGCCTTCTTGGCGTTCTGGGCCAGGATGTCGGAGTATTCTTCCAAGTTGGAATATGAAATAGACGTGTTTTTCATGATTTTACAATATAGAAACTTGATTTTTATCGCACCGGAGTATATTTTAATATTACAGGTTTGTTTTTATCCGCGACAAGGTCTTATAGTCGCAGGATATCGGACTTGGGTGTTCAGGCTCGGCGTGTTCTCTCCACGCCGAGTCTTTTTGCGACCGCTCACGCTACGTTTGGGTTAAATTACTCCGGTATGCGTTCGCTTTCGCCTATGACGACTCGTTAAGACGAGTCGCCTCCGGCTCACGGCGCGACCGCTCGCGGTGCGACCGTTCGTTCGTCGTTTTGGGCTTTTTTTTCAAAAAGGCAGACTAAATGCTTGTTCAGAGGGTGTTTGGTCTGCTTTTTGTTAGTTTGTTTGTGCTAAAATGAACGAAAACGTCGTTTTGGAGGGCGCTTAGGGGGCAAAATGAACCTTAAATCGCCTTTTTGTGGCTCTTTCTTGTGAATTTGTTCGAAATTCGGCAGACCAAATGCGCTCTTTTTCGCGATTTGGTCTGTCAAAACGCTCAAATGCCCTCATAAAAAACGCAAAACGCCCGCGCTATAAACCGTGCAAAATGCCCTATTTTAATGTTTTGCGTGGCGACTCCTCGCATCAAGAAACCGCGCGAAAAGCCCGCCGTAAAAAAACGTGAAAAGCCCCGCCGCGAGGCGAGGCTTTAGTGTTAAAATGCAAAACTTAGAGCAACTTCACGATGGCCGTGAACAGCGCGTCAGCGAGCGCGTTGGTTTCGAGACCTTCGAACACGCTGAACTGGTTAAACACGATCTTGCCTGCGCCGAACGGAATCATCTGCAGGTCGACGCCGGTCTTCACCTCGCCATCCTTCAGGCTTACGGAGCGCGCGTAGACCGTTGCGTCGGGCAGTTCGTTCAGGGAAAGTCCCGGCATCACCGCAGCCGCATTGTGGTCGAGCACGCTTGCACCGCCGAATACGGGCAGGAGCGCGGAATCCGCCGGCAGGTAGTGCAGGCTTGCGCCGTTTGCACCCGTGCTCCAGTGGGCCTCGAGCGTGCAGTCAAGGGTGTGGCTCTGGTTCACGAAGTCGATGTCTTCCTGCGACATGTCCGAAAGCAGGAGCGTCTTCCCGCCGTTCTTGGTCACTTCCACAATCTTGTCGATGATTTCATCGGGCCAGGAGCAGAGGTTTGCCGTGAAGATAATCTTCTCGGGGCCGGAAAGTGCGGCGAGCGCGTCGCTGGATTCTTCGCTGTTGTCGAGGAAGCAGACCTTTTCCATGGCGCTCTTCACGTCTGCCGGCTCGATGACGATAAGGTCCTCTTCGGAGGCATGGACTTCCTGGTTCCCGTCCTTCAGCACAATGCGAATCTTGTACTTGCCCGTGGCACGCGGGGAGTTGAGCGTGCAGTTGCCGAGCTGGGTAAGGCTTGTCTTGCCGGCCGGTTCGTCGGGAGTCATTGTCTGCGTGGAGAGCACCTTGCCGTTAGAATCGATCAGGCTCACTTCGACAGAGACGTTCTCGTGACGGTCGTTGTTCAGGAGCGTCACCTGGAAGCTGACTTCGCTCTGCGGTGCGACCACGTGTTCCAGTTCGCTTACGAGGGCGCGGCTGCGGGCGTTGATTTCCTTGCAGAACGCGTCGAAACCCTTGCTCTTGCGGTTTTCGTCGCAAAGGCCGCAGAAGTCCGTGCTGAAATCCGCCCACTGTTCTAGGAAGAAACCCGAAATCTGCGGGTTGCTCTGGAATGCGGTAATCTGGTCGAGCTTGCTCTTGGTAGCGATGGCGTTCGCGCATGCGATGAATTCCGAAAGGTCCTTCCATACGGAAAGCGGACCTGCCACGAAGCTGTCGATGGCCTTGAACGCGTTCTTGATTGCCTTCTGGTTCTTGACCGAGCGGGGGCCCTTGATGTTCGTCGCCGAATTCGGGAGCAACGTGTGGTTCTTGATGGTTACCAGCATCTTGTTGTCGATGCGGGCGGCGTCGCTATCCTCGCTATCCTGGAACTGGCTGTCGCCGAGCCCGGAATCGGGTACCGCGAGTTCTTCCTCGTCCTTGTTGAAGCAGTGGGCGAGGTAGTGCGTGTAGGCTGCACCCGGGTTCATCTTCGGGCGCACCGCGAGCGACGCGAACTGCGAAATACGGTCGACAGATACCGGCAGGAGCTTGCCCGTGTCGGCGTGGAAGTTGCCTTCGTTATCGAGGTAGATGCTGTCGAGGTTGCTTATTGCGGCGCGGGTCATGTCGACCGGGCTAATCGCGTTGAGCAGCTTGTTGCCGTTCTGGAGCATGAACGTGCCGTTTTCGGAACCCATCACCCAGGCGGCAATGCAGGGGTGGTTGTGCTGTTCCTTGACAATGTCGTTGATGAGGTTCTTCGCGTATTCCAGGCCGGCGGGGGTAGACCTCATGGTGTGGATGGGGAATTCCTGGAACACCAGGAGGCCGATCTCGTCACAGATGTCGAGAGCTTCGGTGCTGAGCGGTGCGCCGCAGCTGCGGATGGCGTTGAAGCCTGCCGCCTTCACGGCGAGGAGGTCCTTCCTGAGGGCCGGGTTGTTCGTGGTCCAGAGGCCACCTTCGCTCCACTGCTGGTTGTAGCATACGCCCTGCAGCTTGACGATGGCATCGTTCAGGTAGAAGTCGCCCTTGAGGCAGTCGAACTTGCGGAAACCGAACGTGCGCATGATGGGGAAGGCGTATTCCGGGGCCTTGCCCTTGCCGCTCTTGAGTTCCATCTGCACTTCGACCGCGAACATGTTGGGCTTTTCGGGGCTCCAGACGAACTTGGAGCGGTTCCAGTCCTTGATGTTGAGGCCGATGCGGAACGTGGCGTTTTCTTTGTCGAGCTTGGGGCAGTCCTTGAACCACTCGCAAACGTCGCCGCTCGGGTTACGCATGAGGATGCGCAGGCGCGGGCTGTAGCCGCGCGGGTTGTTGAAAGCAATTTCGAGGTTCACGCACTCGGAGTCGGCATCCGGTTCCACGTGCAGGTCCGAAATGAAGGCGCTGCTGCCGAGCACCAGGTCCACATGCCCAAAGATGCCGCCGAACGGGTACTGCGTCCAGGGGAGGCCAACGGGCACTTCGCTCGGGTGTACGTAGCGGTCGTCCGCGTCATCGCTGCTGTCGCGGCCAAAGTCGATGCGGCTGTTGGCGGCCCCCATGTTTGCCACGCGGATGCAGAGCACGTTCTCTTCGCCAATCTTGATGGCCTTCTGGGTCTCGAGAACAAACGGCGTGTATGCGCCGAAATGCGTGCCGAGAAGCTTGCCGTTGAGCCAGATGGTCGCATGTGTAGCCACACGTTCAAAGCGCAAGAAAATGCGCTTGGCGACCTGCTTTTCGTCTTCGATGGTGAAACGTTTGAAGTAGAACGCGCAGTCCTGGGACAAAAGCAGTTTTTCAAACGTCCTTTCCCAAATGTGGGGAACCGTCACCGTTTCCGTATCTTCGGGGTAGGTGGCGTACCAGCGGTTGGATATGCCGGAATCTTCGGTATCCCATTTCATCTGCCAATCGCCATCGAGACTCAAAATATTATTCATGTAGGGTCCTTTATGAAATTTTCGTGGAAAATTTAGAAAATATGGTGGAAATGGTGCATTTTATTATCGGAAAATCGCCCGAATTTGTCGAAAAATTCCGAAATCCCTTTACAATTCCACAAATTTTACTACATTTGGAGTCCCAATAGCAACCAAAAAAGGATTACAAAATGTATTCTATTGTTGAAACAGGTGGTTTCCAGTATAAAGTCGAGCTGGGCAAGGCCTACAAGGTCCCCACTCTTGACGCCGCTGTTGGTTCTGAACTGGAGCTCAAGTCCGTCCTTCTTTTCGCAGGAAAAGAAGTGCAAGTCGGCACCCCTGTCCTGAACGACGCCTCCGTGAAGGTTGAAGTTCTTGCCCACGGCAAGTACGACACCGTCATCGTGTTCAAGAAGAAGCGTCGCACCCGTTACGAACGCCGTAACGGTCATCGTCAGGGCTATACCGAGGTGCTCGTCACGGAACTCCGCTCCGGCGCCGAATCCGCAGTCGTAGATCCCAAAGTTATTACCCGCAACCGCGCTCGCGTGGCTGCCCTTGCCAAGCAGAAGGAGCAGAACAAGCCCCTTACTCGCAAGGAAAAGATTGCCCAGGGTATTCAGAAGCCTGCTAAGGTCAAGAAGAACTCCCTTCGCAAGGCTAAGGAGGCTTAATCCATGGCACACAAGAAAGGTCAAGGTTCCGTACGTAACGGTCGCGACAGTAACGCCAAGTACCTCGGCGTGAAGAAGTTCGCGGGCGAAACAGTCAAGGCCGGTAACATCATCGTGCGTCAGCGCGGTTCTCACTTCCACAAGGGCGTGAACGTCGGTATGGGCAAGGATTTCACCCTGTTCTCCCTCGTTGACGGCAAGGTGAAGTTCGAACACATCGATGCCAACCGCCAGAAGGTTTCCGTCTATCCGGAAGAAGCCAACTAAGGTTCGCTAAAACCGAATTTGAAGGCCGGACGCGCAAGCGCCCGGTTTTCTGTATATATGCGGTTTCTGCCCGAAACAACGAATGAGCGCAAACCGGAGCAATTTAATGTCGGGACTTAGCGCGAGCGGTCACATGTGAACGGAAAAGGCTCGTATTAACGAGCCTTTGTAGAGACCTTTGACCACTTAGCGCTTCAGCGCTTATGTGGACATGGCCACCTTTAGGTGGGAGTGAGTGAGAAACCGGAGGTCTTGACTCCCGAACCGACGAACGAACGGTCTCGTAAAACTCACCTCCAGAAAAAAAAGAGGCTCATGCGAGCCTCTTTTTATTTTCTGGAGGTGAGGGGAGTCGAACCCCTGTCCAAAATCACGTCCATGTCCATTCCTACAAGCTTTCCCTTCGTATTTAAGGTCTCGCCTTGTCCACGCCCAAGAAGGTCGGCGCAGATTTCAGCCAGCCTAGTGAATCTCGGACTCTAGCCCCAGGCATGCGAGAATCCTATCCCATATTTCGTCCGGACGTTCATCCCGATGGGAGCGGAATGAGGCCCGGCGTTGCCGCTAATTAGGCAGCGAGTGCGTAGTTTTCGTCAGCACTTATTTTTTTTCAGACTTTTTTACGAGTGCCCTCGTCTGAGACCTCGGCTTGCAACTAACACTTCGGTAACCCTGTCGAAACCAGATCACCCCCGGTGTTTTCCCAAATATATAAATTTATCGCCCCAAAGGGAAGGTTTGTCAAGTTTCTGCCTTTTTTGCCTTCAAAAAAGCCCGAAAGTTGCAAAAATGGGGACTAAATGCCTGAAAAATCGCATTTTGGTACCCAATTTTACGTACAAACTAACGCAAAAAGCCGGGCCAAACTCGCTTTTCTGCTGATTTTGGGGATTAATTCCCTCGAAAAAGGCTTTTTTATCCCCACTGTTGCGGGCGCGGCACCCAAAAAGCTTTGAACAAGTTAACAAAATGGGTACCAAACACCCCCAAAAAGGCCCTTTTGGTACCCAATTTTGCGCTTTTCGCCTGTTTACTGGCTTTTTTTCATGGTTCTCCGCTCGAAACCCGTGTTTTCCTTGCTCAACTTGCACTTTATACACTTTTGCGCGGCGCCCGCCTTTTTTGCCCCAAATTAGCCGTTCTCTCTTGCGACCCATTTATATATATTTGTACTTGAAAAACAAGATTTCGGAGATTATGATGAATTTTACAAGCGCGAAGCCCGGTTTTTTTGTTCAGGACCGCTTCCTTTACAGCAAGGACAACGAGAAGGTCATTCTGCGTGGCATAAACCACATGTTCATTTGGACTGACCGCGAAGGCAAGACCATTCCCGAGATCGCGAAGACCGGCGCGAACTGCGTGCGCATCGTGTGGAACATGCGCGGGCGCGTGAGCGACCTTGATTCCATCGTGGCGCAGAGCATCTCGAACGGCATGATCCCGATTGTGGAAATGCACGACACGACGGGCAACTGGGAGCGCCTGCCCGAGGTGCTTGACTTCTGGCTGCGCGAAGAGACGCTCCAGATGATTACGAACCACCAGGAATACCTTATCCTGAACGTGGGCAACGAGCCGGGCGCGCAGGAGATTGCCCCGGACGAGTTCTTCGGCATGTACAACATGATTGTGACCAAGATGCGCGCGGTGGGAATCCGCGTGCCCATCATGATCGATGCCGACAACTGGGGCCAGAGTGAAAAGAACATCCTTGCGGTGGGCCCGCGCCTTCTGCATGCCGACCCCGAGCACAACCTGCTGTTCTCCATCCACATGTGGTGGCCGAGCGAACGCCACGACGCGAAGACGACCGGGTTTGCGACCGTGCAGGAACGCGTTACCGCCTGCCTCGAGAAGTCGGTGGAAATCAAGCTCCCGCTGGTGGTGGGCGAGTTTGCCCCGATGGCGGTCGCGGGTGCACGCGAAATCCCGTACAGGCACATCATGGGCGAATGCGAGCGCCTGAACATCGGGTGGCTCTGCTGGAGTTGGGGCCCGGGCAACTCCGACAGTCCCGAGATGGACATGACGGAGCATGGCTCGTACAACACGCTGGTGGGCTGGGGCAAGGAAGTTGCGGTGGATAGCCCGCTGGGTATCCAGAACACGAGCGTTATCCCGACATTCATCCAGAACAAGGACTTTACCACCGGGTCGCTCGGTGGCGGCGCGAACATCATCGAGAATGGCGACTTTTCTGCGGAAAACGCGCTCGATGGCTGGACGACCGACTTCTGGGGCGGCAAGGCGGAAGTGACCGCCAAGGACGGCGTGCTCCATTTCAATATCAAGCAGGCGGGCAAGGAAACCTGGGGCCTGCAGTTCAAGCAGCACTTGACCCTCCGCAACGGCGTCACCTACATCTTCAGCATGCGCGCGAAGGCCGACAAGCCGCGCACGCTCAACGTGAACATCAAGCGCGATGCCGAACAGTACACTCCGTATGCGAACGGGCGTATCCTCGACCTGAGTACCAGCTGGCAGAACTTCAGCTGGAAGTTCACCATGAAGGAGGAAACCGACCCCGAGGCGCTCCTGATTTTCGACATGGGCGGCGTTCCCATATCGTGGTCGCTTGCCGATATCAGCCTGGTGCAGGCCCGCAGTATCGCGGACCGCCTGAACCGTACCTTCCAGCGCAACGTGCAGAAGAACTCCGGCTACTTCAATGCCCCGAATGGTCCGTGGGAACTGCACCTCTACAACGCGAAGGGCGAACTCGAAGAGATCCTTGACCGCGGGCGCGGCGGCGAGGGCATGCGCAGTTACCCGAAAATCGAGAAGAGCGGCATCATGGTCGTGAAGGACGTCGCAGGATAGGCGACCGGTCGCGCGGTTTTTAAGCAACTATTTAAACGACTCTATATATGTATCATGACGGCGGACTTGGGTCCGCCGTTTGTGCGTTTTTGAACGAGAAAAATCACGCGATATTCCATTTTCATTTTTACATAGTGTGGAATGTCTACGTTTTTTAACACGCTTGTATCATAAAAAATTGGACAAAATGTCAAAAAAGGCTGTTTAAAGTGTGATTTTAAACAAATTTAGGCACTCTTGTATCATAAAATGGTTGCATTCCGTTCTAAAAATGATTATATTCTTTGTTGTATGAAACCCGTGACGGAATACCAGAATTTTCGCGTTTTTATACGCGACTTCTATACGGAACGCAAAGTGCGGTCCGGGTTTATCTGGCGAGAGTTCGCCAGGGAGGCCGGGTATTCCTCGCCGGTATTCTTGAAGTTGGTGTGTGATGGGACCGCAAACCTCAGCGACGCAGGGATGGAACGCGTCGCTGAGGCCATGGGTCTCGTGGGTGTGGACCTCCAGTATTTCCGCACCCTGGTACGTTTCAACCAAGAGAAGGACGCCGCAAAGAAACGCGAAATTTTCAAGGAACTCCGTGCCATCACAAAGGAAAACGAGATTACGCTCGTGGGCGAGGACCAGTACGACTACTACGAATCCTGGGTGAACCCGGTGCTTCGTGAAATGGCTCCGTATGTCTCGGACTCGACACCCGCGCAGATGGCGGACAAGCTCACCTTCGGTGCGCAAGCGGCAGAAGTCAAGAAGGCCCTGCAGCTGCTCCAGAAGGTCGGGCTCCTGAACAAGACTGCCGATGGCAAGTACGAGCAGGCGTCCAAGGCGATTACGACCGGTAATCTCGAGTTCACAAGCCTTTCCGTCCGCGAGATGCACCGCCAGATGGGCGAACTTGCTATCCGCTCGCTCGACGAGGTGCCGGTGGACGAACGTAACGTTTCGGGTATGACCTTCGGTGTTTCCGAAGAAGCGTACCAGCGCATTACAAAGGAAATTGCGGATTTCCGCCGCCGCATTACTGCGATTGCCATGCAGGATACGAACGAGAACCGCATTTACCGCTTGAATGTGCAACTCTTCCCGCTTACGAAGGACTTGAAGAAGGGAGGGGACAATGTTTAGTACTTACGCTAACTATATCAAGGGAGGCGCAATATGACCGAAAACGAAAATTCTCTTGACATCGCTTGCTTTGAAGTCAATCAGAGCGGCCGTATCTTGTCGGGTAACAAGCGGTTCTGCCGCATGTTCGGGTTCAACGAATCCGAGGTGACCTGGCATTACATTACCGACTGCTACCGTTACCCCAGGGACTGGGAACTGTTCAGCAACTGCAGCGACCTTTCGCAGAACAAGTTCGTGTTCCGCATGCGTAACCGCAAGGGGCGCAGTTTCAAGTGCTGCCTTACCCGCGAAATCGTGCAGGATGCCGAAGGCAAGATTACCTTCCGCAATACCATCTGCAGGCTCGGCGAACCCGAGATTGCGCAGGCGGCTGCACCTGTTGCCGAGAACCGCTCCGTGGTGTTCATTACCCGCTGTGCCCACTGCGGCGACCAGGTGCGCGTGAACACGCTTGCCGAGACCCGCATGCGCGTGCTCTGCGATGCATGTGCCGCGAAGGCCTATCCCGAGGCCTTTAACATTACCGCCCAGGTATAAGCATACTGTTAGTCTAGCGCCGAATTTTTCATAGAACAATGCAAAGTCCGGAGGTGCCGCGAGCACTTCCGGACTTTTTTATGTCGTTTTTTCTGAATTTGTATGCCCCGACTAGAAAATTTCTATGATTTGGGGTGTATGAAGGCTAAAATGTTTCAAATTGTTGGGGCCTTGGCCGTAGCCATTTTCCCTTTGGGACTCGCGTTGCTTGGTATCGCATCTTGTGACGTAAAGAAAGGGTATGTCTTTCAGGACAAATATGAAAAATTGTGGATTCCCAATAATCTGCATGTTGAAATGTATGAAAATAGGTTGTCTCGTTTTGCCTGGATTAAGGATACTCGCGGCAAGGCAATCCTTTATTTTAAGAATGACTATCGAACCCCGCATTCGCATCTTTTTTCGGATAAGGAATTCCTGTCATCTGATTACAAGTTGGTAGGGGAATTGGATACACTAGATGAACATGGCAAAAAGAAAATAATGGTCTTGGCCGCAAGAAATTACTCAAGAGATTTTAAGATTGTTACAACTCGGTATGCGGAATTTCATTATTATCCGGATTCCGTTGACGAGGGAATTTGCCGCAAGATAATTTTCTCGCTAAAAGATGCTTGTGAATAAATAGTGAGGTTGGTAAAATGAAGGAAATTCTTGTTCTTCTTTCCCTTATTTGTTTGCTTTCGTGCTCAAAAACAGAGTCTGTGCAAGGGAAAGAACAAACAAAGACGTTCAGGACTTCCTTCCTAGAAATAGAAATTCCCCAGTCTTATAGCGTTGATTCTGCAGACCATTGGGATAAGGGGCGTTCTCTTTTTCTGAATAATAAAAAGGGAGAAACCGTAATGACAATCCGTAGTGGCTTGAATTCGGTTTACGCCTTAAATGAACGTGCTATTTACTCAACCGAAGAGTTTAGTGTCAATAATAAAATTGATACGAATATGTATTGGGAAGGCAAAACCTATAAGGAAAGAATAGTTGTGCTACAGTCGAATCGTCTTGAAAAAGTTGTTGTTCGCGATGAACCTGTGGTACATAATTTCCCCATCATGTTTGAATTTATCTGTTTCCTTGATTATCTAGATTCTCAAACATGCGATGACATTGTCAATTCCGTAAAAAGAATGCAAGAGTAATTTTGGGTAATACAAAAAAAGGCCCCGTTCTTTCGAACGGGGGCCTTTTTTCGTAAAGGGAGATCCCCACCTTGGTGGCCATGCGCACTAAGCACTAAAGTGCTAAGTGCTGTCCGCCCGCCTTCGCGGGGATGACATCCATTACAGGCTGATCAACCCTTCAGTATCCTTAGACATGGCGTCGTAGAATGCGTAGCGGGCATCGACTTCCTTCTGGAGGTCGTCGGCGAGCTTCTTGGCCACTTCCGGATTGCTACGGGTGAGCTGCTTGAAGCGGTTTTCGGTGTAGATGTATTCTGCGACCGGGATCGTCGGCTTCTTGGAGTCGAGGATAAGCGGAGCCTTGCCTTCGGCGGCGAGAGCCGGGTTGTAGCGGAGCAGAGTCCAGTAACCGGAATCCACGGCCATCTTCTGGTGCTGAAGCTGGCTGTTGAGATCGAAACCGTGGTTGATGCAGGGGCAGTAGCAGATGATCAGAGACGGACCATTGTGAGCTTCCGCTTCCTGGAGAACCTTCAGGGCCTGAGCGTCGTTTGCACCGAGGGCGATACGGCCCACGTAAACGTTCTTGTAGCTCATGGCGATAAGGCCGAGGTCCTTCTTGCCTGCGCGCTTACCAGCGGCAGCGAAGAGGGCGACTGCGCCACGGTTCGTGGCCTTGGAAGCCTGTCCACCGGTGTTGGAGTACACTTCGGTATCGAGGACGCAGATGTTCACGTTTTCACCGGTGGCCCTATGATGACCGTTCGCACTAGACTCTAGTAAGACACTCCGGTCGGCGCTCACTCTCGCCTCCGACGACTCGTTATGACGAGTCGCCTACGGCTCACAGCGTGGTCGAGACCACCGTAACCGCAGTCTTTTGGGCGTTCCCTGCACAGCCCGTGCGGGTCGGGCTATATTCTGGGGGCAATCGGCTGCGCTAACGCTTGCCGCTCACCTCCCAGAACCAAGCCTCGCTACGCGAGTCTTGTCCCCAAGGGGTCACTATCCCTAACGCAGATGCCGGGAAAATATCAAGATTACTTTTGTCAAATTAATCCGCAATGGAATCGATTATTTTCGTCAAGTTGCTTATTTTTGCGAGTATTTCTTTTTCTTCAAAAAAGCCTTTGTCGAATAAATATGAGGTGTCTACAAAACATATTGTGACATAGTTCCCTCTATGGAATCGAGATTTCTCTATTTTTAAGTTTTTTTCTAATGCAATAGAAAAGATTTTTTCTTGACATTTTTTTATACAATCTATGTTTGGTTTATTATCTGCTTTAAAACAAATTCTATTTTGTTCTATCTGTAGATAAATTGTAAAATTAAAAGTTTTGCACCATTTCCAATGCCAATAACATCCCCAAAAGCCGCCGTTGGGATTGCTGACATAGCGCCATTCAATATAATCTCCAAGATTGTCTTCTAGCCAAGAATAGAATCCTTGCCATGCGAATCCATTTTGCATCCACTCATGGTAAGGTTTCGACTTATACTGATTAGAACATTCTTCAACTTCCTTAATTTTCAAAACAAAGTCTTTCAAAATTGTATTATCGGAATTGCTTTTATCAAGAATCTTGAGAAGATCTTGTCGCATAAATATTTTGAAATTCCCTTTATCTGCATTTTCCCGCAACTTCGTCAAGCATTCGTTACCTGTTTTTAGATATATGCACTTTATGTCATATTGAGTGCCCAAAGCCGTTTCTAATTGCTGGCGATATCTTGCGATTTGATTTCCATGCTCTTGCGTATTGATTTTGTCTTCTATAACTACTGCGATTTCATTGTTCACAATAGCAAGAACATCGATATGATATTGTTGCTTTTTGCAAACTACAGTTTTTATATCAAACTCTTCATCAACATCTATTATTTTACGAAGAAAATCCGAGGCGGTCTTGTATAGTTCGAGATCATATTCGGAGTTCGAAGGATTTGCCCATTCTAAAAGCCAAAGCAGGAAAGCATCTTGGCTTAATTCTGATGTGGCATAATTGAAAAGGTTTGGTTTCATTAAAATCACCCTTGTTTTTCTTTGTAGTGTTTGATGAAATCTGATTTTTCTTGTAATGAAAGTGAATGCCAAATGCTTCCATATAGCGATGCACCCATCACCCAATTCAAGCCATTTAGGAGATTATAACAGACATCGCAATAAATACCCGAAAAATGCAGGATGGAAAATGTTTTCCGTTCTGCTTTAGGAATGTCTATGCCGCATTTATCGCATTTAGGCATAGTCTTTACTCCTAGTCTAATGGTTCGTGTTCGCCACCTTTACTACAGGAGCCGCTATGAGTAAGCACATACAGGTCACTAAAAGATTGCCCGCATTTTTTACAATGGAATGGTCCCGTTTCATGTCCAGCATAAGGCTCATGACAGCCACCCTTAGTGCAGGAGCCGCTATGGGTAAGCACATACAGGTCACTAAAAGATTGCCCGCATTTTTTACAATGGAATGGTCCCGTTTCATGTCCAGCATAAGGCTCATGACAGCCACCCTTAGTGCAGGAGCCGCTGTGGGTAAGCACATACAGGTCACTAAAAGGTTGCCCGCATTTTTTGCAAAAATATGCCATAGTTTTTATCTCCTATTTTAGGTTGTTGTTTTGTTTGTTGAAATTTAAACTCGATTTACGACAATAGATGTCGTTACAAAAAAGACTTCTTTACAGAGCAAAATACGTCAAAGAAATAGCAGCGACAATAAATGCTATAGCAAAGGCTACTATCGGCACGGATGTCAAGAAATAGGTTCTATGGACATATCCTTTTGCCTTTCCGATATATTTATCAGCACCGTCAGTAATCTTCGGCATCCAAGTCTTCTCAACAGTTGCTTCTACAAAGTTCAATGGCATATCGGCAATCCCTTTGACTTTACTCAGATTTTCATTGACGACCTTATCTATTTCCTTATCCACCTTAGCAAAGAAAATAGATGAAATTTTCAAAAGAGCGTCAATCGCCATAGAATAGGCTTTGGAAACGATTTTACCAACAAAGGGGATTTTATTTTCAAGACATTTCGTTGCTGCCGGATTTACGACATCAACTAAGACACCGCTGACGATTTCATGTCCGCTTGGCAAATTTATTCTGCATCCTTCAACAGATGATTTTACCGAATCGAAAGAATGACAGACATCGTTTATGACCAAGTGAATGATTGTATTCGCATATTCCAGTATGGTCTGCAAAGACCTATTCAAATCTCTTGAAAAAGAATACAATCCAAGCAACACCCCAGAAAACGCCATTAGGAAAAAGAGAAATATTGAAGACAATATTGTAACATACAATTGCTGATTAGAAAAAGAAATCATAAGAATGTCAATTACAACACCAACAACGGCAAATACAAGCCCCCATTTTACAACTCGAATGGGAGCTCTCTGCGGAGCAGACATTACATCGGCGATGTTGTTTACGATTTCTGGATTGCTATACTTTTTGAAATCAATCATTTCAAACCTCCATTGTTTACACCTATGGAGTTTGCCTTGTTCAGCAAAGAACATCGCCAAAATTTGTATGGATACAAAAAAAGGCGTGAGTCGTTGCATTTACCACCTTGAGGCTCTAGACTAGCCTTTGTACGATAAACGCAAACGACCCACGCCCCAAAAAGGGCTGTTGTCAAAAATCAGCTTTCTAAGCCGACGCGACAAACTGAGATACACCGTAAAACGGCATACCTGCGTGAGCGTTCGCCTCGTCCTCGTACATTTTGAAACTGTCTAGATTTCAAGGTGAGAACAAGAGCTAAACTCTTTTTACTCTTTAAAAATAACATAAAAAACTTTAAATAGCTCCGTTACCACCGGAAATTTCTTCAAAAAAGAGTAATTTCTTAAATATTTCAGTACCGCAATACCGATTGAACAGAGCCGTTGCTTGCATCTGCGGCACGAAAAAAGTATATTTAGAGAAGAAAAGTCCTTGAAAGGGGTAGTTTATGTCCTTGGAACTTCTAGAACAAAAATTGCGAACGCTGCCTGAAGACAGTTTTGATGAAGTCGATGAGTTCTTCGATTTCATATTGTTCCGTTTTGAGAAGGAAAGTTCCCAAGACGATTTGAATGAAGAAACCAAGGCTGCCCTTCGCGAAGTGGAAGAGATGAAGGCTGACCCGTCTAAGGGCAAATCCTATACGGATGTCGATACGATGATGCAGGAGCTGCTTGCGTAATGTATTCTGTCAAGCCTACCAAGCAGTTTAAGAAAGACCTTAAACTTATTCAAAAACGTGGCTATGACATACAGAAGATGACCGATGTCATCAAGAAACTTGCCGCTGGAGAAACGCTACCCGAGTCCAACCGCGACCATTCCTTATCAGGCAATTTCAGTGGTTGCAGGGAATGTCATATTGAACCTGACTGGTTGCTGATTTACGAAATCGCACAAGAAAGTCTGATTTTGTATTTGACAAGAACAGGAACGCATTCGGACTTGTTCAAAAAGTAAAACCGCCAATAAATTGATGAAAAAAAAGACGGGCGAAGAAAATCTTCACTCGTCTTTAATTTTTGAAAGGAGATCCCCGTGATTCTATCGCCCTATCGCTACGCTTCAGGGCTCCAGAATGACAGCGGGGATGACATCCTCAAAGGCCCGCAGGGCCGCGCTCATCGCTCAAAGCGACGAAGTCGCGACCCTCATACCTCTTACAGGCTGATCAACCCTTCCGTATCCTTGGACATGGCATCGTAGAATGCATAGCGTGCATCGACTTCCTTCTGGAGGTCGTCGGCGAGCTTCTTGGCCACTTCCGGATTGTTACGGGTGAGCTGCTTGTAGCGGTTTTCGGTGTAGATGTATTCTGCAACCGGGATCGTCGGCTTCTTGGAGTCGAGGATAAGCGGAGCCTTTCCTTCGGCGGCGAGAGCCGGGTTGTAGCGGAGCAGAGTCCAGTAACCGGAATCCACAGCCATCTTCTGGTGCTGAAGCTGGCTGTTGAGATCGAAACCGTGGTTGATGCAGGGGCAGTAGCAGATGATCAGAGACGGACCATTGTGTGCTTCTGCTTCCTGGAGAACCTTCAGGGCCTGAGCGTCGTTTGCACCGAGGGCGATGCGGCCCACGTAAACGTTCTTGTAGCTCATGGCGATGAGGCCCAGGTCCTTCTTGCCGGCGCGCTTACCAGCGGCAGCGAAGAGGGCGACTGCGCCACGGTTCGTGGCCTTGGAAGCCTGTCCACCGGTGTTGGAGTACACTTCGGTATCGAGGACGCAGATGTTCACGTTTTCGCCGGTTGCCATCACGTGGTCGAGACCACCGTAACCGATGTCGTATGCCCAACCGTCACAATATGAAGACCGTTCGCGCTAGATTCTTGCGTGGCACTCCGGTCGGCGCTCACTCTCGCTTCCGACGACTTGTTAAGACAAGTCGCCTACGGCTCACAGAAGATCCACACGGACTTCTTCACGAGGTAGTCGGCGAATTCGTCGCGGAGGCTTACAGAAGCGTCGTCGGTTGCACCGGCGAGGGCTGCCTTCAGGGCGGCGACGTTTTCACGCTGGGCCTTTGTGAGCTGGAGGCGACAACTATCAAGTTGTCGTCGTAGGCGAGAGCACAAGTCTATCGGAATTTCCCTTTTGCATTTGACTTGTGCGGTCTTTTATGCCGGCTTCGTCGTCCTGCTTCTGGGTCGTGAGCTTTTCCTTGAGTTCGGCAGGAACGTTCACGGCTTCGAGGAGGCTGAGAGCCTGCTTGGCATGCTTCGTGATAGCGAGGCGCATACCGAGACCGAATTCGGCGTTGTCTTCGAACAGGCTGTTGGCCCAAGCGGGGCCGCGGCCTTCCTTGTTCTTTGCCCACGGAGTGGTCGGGAGGTTACCGCCGTAAATGGAGGAGCAACCCGTAGCGTTCGCGACAACCATGCGGTCACACAATGGAGACTGTTCGCGCTAGACTCTAGTAAGGTATTCTGGTAGGCGCTCACTCTCGCCTCCGACGACTCGTTATGACGAGTCGCCTACGGCTCACGGAGCTGAGAAACGAGACGCACGTAAGCGGTTTCGCCGCAGCCTGCGCAGGAGCCGGAGAATTCGAACAGAGGTTCGAGGAGCATGGCCTGCTTGACCAGGTTCTTGTTGACCTTGGTACGGTCGAATTCCGGGAGATCGACGAAGAAGTCCCAGCACTTGCCTTCCTGAACCTTGATGGGTTCCTGCGGCACCATGTTGATGGCCTTCTTGGTTTCGTCGGTCTTGTCCTTACCGATATTTTCTATTTGGGCGTTCCCGCACATATATGTGCGGTCGGGCTATATTTTAACGCACTTCGGGCGGCCTTATCGAACCGCCCGCAGCGCTGTTAAAACGGAGCCTTGCTGCGTTCCCTTCGGTCTCTCCGCAAGTCTCCGCCCCAAGGGGTCACTATCCCTAACGCGAATGCTAATAACAAGTGTTGACTTTGGGTAGGTAATTTGTTATATTTATGTGTGAGGTGCTCCTATGGAAACAGCGATCAAAAATGATATAAAGAAACTGGTCGAACGGTTGCCAGACATTATCTCCGCCAAGCGGAGACTTTCAGCGCATATCAAGAAATATGGATCGGTAGAGAATTTCAAAGATGACAACATTAGACTTGTCAAGCCGTTATAGTCTTGAAGAAACAGACTCCGGCTACCGGTTCACCACTGATTATGGTAACGAGTATATCGTTACCTTTTCTGATTTGGGAAGCATTCTTGGGGCAACGGAACTAAAACTGTATGAGTTCGGCCTTGACATCGCAAAACGCAACAATGCGAATAATGACAAGGTTTGCGGTAAAATGCGGAATACCGTCGTGGATATCTTGTCAAGGGTCTTTTCAAATCAGCCTGAAGCGGCGATACTGCTCAGCCTTGACTCTGTAGACGGTCGTCAAAGGGGACGTTACAGGATGTTCCTATCTGCGGAGCATAACTCCTGGTTCAAACTTTGTAACAACGGCAAACTGACCATAGTTCCCTTGTCAATCCAATTCGAAGGGTTCAGTAACATCAGTTTTCTCCTTGTAAGAAGCGATAACCCGCACCTTAATGAAATTCTTCAATACGCCACCGAATATGTCAGCCTTTCCTTTGAAGGATAGGCTGATATAAAGGTAATTCTCCGTTCCAATGCCCCCCGTTTTCCCGTATATCCCGCTGTGGGACATATGGGGGAGTTTGGGACGATGGGGATGACGTGTGTTTCCTAAATTTTACAATGGGGGGGGGTATGGACTTTGGCAGGGGCATTACCTATATTTAACAGGATAAACTATAGACGGGGATGTTTTATGAAGAAGTCTTTCCAGCGTGTCATTGCGACCCTGAACTTGTTTCAGGGGAAGCAATCTCTAACCATCTTCTTGTTGGCGGCAATGCTCGCATTCTCGGCCTGCGACGATTCGTCGTCGGCAAGTTCCGATGAAACAGGTGTTTCCAGTTCGTCTGTAGAGTCGTCTGATTCGAGTGTCACCCTGAGTCCTTCGACAAGTTCAGGACAGGCTCCGGAGTCAGCGGAGTCGAATGGGTCTAGTGACGAAACCAAAGACAAGTCATCGAGTAGTGAGAATATGTCTAGTAGTTCCGCGAAAGAAACAAAGAATTCTTCTGATTCCAAGAGCTCCAGTTCTGTGAAATCGGGTGATTCTTCTAGCAGCAACAAGGATAAGTCTTCTTCAAGCGAAAAGCAAAGTAGCAGTTCTTCTGTGAATCAATCTTCTTCGACCATTTTTAGCAGTAGTGGTGAGTATATCCCATTTGATCATTCTTTACCGCTTCTTGCGGATAGTGTTCGCTCTGGTGCCTATAAAATTTATGAAGATTCCCGTGATGGACAAAAATATTATTACTTGACAATTAACGGGAAGCGTAAAGATGGAACTCGTGGCTCGGTAACGATTTTTGCTCAAAACCTTAATTATGGTGTGCAAATAGACGGAACTGAAAATCAGAACGATGATAACAAAGTTGAGAAATACTGCTATGAAAATGATTGGATAAGGTGCGACGAGTATGGTGGACTATATCAATGGGCGGAAGCGATGGGGTTGCCTAGCGAATGCAATACAAAAAGTTGTGCCAATTTAATAAGCAATCCGAGTAATCATCAGGGCATTTGCCCTAATGGTTGGCGGTTGATGACTTATGATGATTATGAACTAATCTATTGGAGCACTGATAAGGGGGCGTTAGGCATTCGCTCGCAATATACCTTTAAGGGTTCCAATTATACCGGTTTTTCTTTAGTAGGTGCGGGGTATCGGTGTAGCGGATGTTCTAAAGGTTTTGAAGGCCGACTTGGTATCGCTGGATGGTATTACCCCACTGAAATTGACAAAAATAAAAAATTATCCACTAGCGAGGAATTCGATAGATCTAATGTGTTTGCGAGCGTAGGATATTCTTATGACAACAAAGATGATCTTACGCCCAATACAGCAAGGTCAGATTCCAAATTATGGGGCTTGTCTATTCGCTGTGTGATGGCCAATCAAGAATAATTGTTTTAGAAGGTAAAGCATGTCCAGAAACAAGAACCGCAAGCAGAGAGAAAATATGAACAACCGTATTGATCAATACAAACTTGAACAACTCGAACCCCGCCTGATGATGGATTTTGCGGTATAAATTCCACATTCCATATTTCACATTGCTTGGTTTGTGGGTGGTGAAAATTTTTACAGGAGATAATGGTATGAAGTGTGTCAAGGGTCTTGGTTTCTTGTGGGTGGCGGTGCTCGCGGCAATCTTCGCCCTTTCGGCTTGCGATGACTCTTCGTCGGCTAGTTCCGACGAAACAGGTGTTTCCAGTTCGTCTGTAGAGTCGCCTGATTCGAGTGTCACCCTGAGCGGAGCGTCAGCGGAGTCGAATGGGTCTAGTGACGAAAATATGGAAAAAGACAAGTCATCGAGTAGTGAGAATAAGTCTAGCAGTTCCACAAATGAAACAAAAGTCTCTTCTGATTCCAAGAGTTCCAGTTCTGTGAAGTCCGATGACTCATCCAGCAGCAACAAGGACAACTCTAGTTCGTCGGTGAATTTGTCTTCAAGCGAAAAGCAAAGCAGTAGTTCCGTAAAGCCGTCCAGTTCTTCCGTGAAGCGTTCTTCGTCATCAGTTGCTTCAAGTAGTAGTTTTGTAAGATGGGGCGATCTTCCCCCGAATTTTTCGTATGGTGAATTTGAATATGAACAGCGTATATACAAGTATCTGACTGTGACAGGAAAAGATACTAATAATAAAGCGGCAACAATCAATGTTATGGCAGAGAATTTGAATGTTGGTATAATGATTGATGGCTCTGAGAATCAATCTGACAACTCTAAAGTTGAACGCTACTGCTATGACAATGATACCACAAAATGCCTAAAGTATGGTGGACTTTACCAATGGGCTGAAATGATGGGCTTCAACGATAGTTGTAATACCAAGAGTTGTGCCCATTTGATTCAAGAGAATCATCAGGGAATTTGCCCAGGTGGTTGGCGTTTGCTTACATACAATGATTTTTATATTGTAGTTCACGCAGATGGAAATGATGCGGGTGTGAAAGGTGTTAGATCAACGGGTTTTGGCGGCCTTAACTATACAGGGTATAGTTTAATTGCCGCTGGATATAATTGGGCATATGAGTTTTCGGATCTTAATGATTACACATATTGGTTTTATCCTGAAGAATCAAAGAATTATGCACAAGAGGGGGCTGTTGCCGGGTCACAGGGAAAATCGTCTACGGGCAATTCTCGTTCCGATCAATATAAGACATATGGCTTTTCAGTCCGCTGCGTAAAGGTTGACTAACGAATTCATAATAAGGATGACATAAGACCAAGAAAAATACGATCGCGGAATGAACAATTTCAAAATTGAACAACTCGAACCTCGCCTACTCATGGCTGCCGTCAAATAGTCATTCCACACCCCACACTTCACATTTCACACTGGAATCGCGTTAGGGGGCGTCGCACCGCCATGCGGTGGCGAGACTTGCCGTGGACCCTATCCCCTATCGCTTCGCTCCAGGGTCCAGGGTGACAGAGCGGCAAGGCTCGATGAGCCGACCCCGGATCAGGTCCGGGGTGACGAGAGGCGAGCAGCACCCGACCCGGCCCCCCTTCGGCAGGCTCAGGGACCGGGCCGGGGAACGCCCTGTTTTTACATTAGGCAGACTACAGGTTGTCCAGAATTCTCAGCATTTCCGCAGGGGTGACGACTTTCGGGTGTTGCGGAAAATGCTTCTGGTTGCCCGTGACCAGAAAGGTTTCATCGGTCTTGTTCTTCTCCATGGCGACCTCGAAAAACACCACGTCTTTCGGATCGGGAAAATCGCCAACGAGAGTTTCAACGGCAGCAAGGTTCACGCCGATGGATTTCAGGCGAGAAATCAAGAAATCGACGGTTTCTGTTGGAAAATGAAACTTCTTGCGCGACAGGACTTCTTCGTATTCCTGTAAAATGGAATCGTTGAAAACGGGAATAATCTCGTGGGCGTAGGTCTGTTGAACGACCTGCCCAGGGACGGAATCCCACCGCAAAAGCGCAGAAACTAGCACGTTGGTGTCAATGACGGCGTAGCACTTCATTTGCCTGCCCGCGCCTGTGCGATTTCGGCGTTGATTTCTTCAAGGGACATGTCGGCGACTCCTGCATCGGCGGCGGACTGCGAAGCCTGCTTCATGGCTTCAAGGACATCGTCGGGTGTGGTCGGGCGGAGTTTCATGCTGAAAGGAATGCCGTTTTCGAGAATGGTGCGGGCAAGGAACATTCGGACGGCTGTCGGCAGGTCTATACCGAGTCTTTCGAAAATACTCCCTGCTGCGGAACGGGTCTTTTCGTCCACCCTGACTTGTAGCAATGTGCTCTGCATGGCATACCTCCGTACTTACAAAATATACAAATGTATTCTGTGTGAATGCAAGTGACTTTAATATTAATATATATTTTTTTAGGCTTTATAGGTTAATTTTCTCAAAAAATACGGAGAAATTAGCCCATTTCAGGACCACCACACCCCAAACTGGAATCGCGTTAGGGGGCGTCGCACCGCCACGCGGTGGCGAGACTTGCCGTGGACCCTATCGCTCCGCTCCAGGGTGACAGAGCGGCAAGGCTCGATGAGCCGACCCCGGATCAGGTCCGGGGTGACGAGAGGCGAGCAGCACCCGACCCGGCCCTTCGGCAGGCTCAGGGACCTGGCCGGGGAACGCCCAAGGAAGGGCTTAATCCGTTGGAGGCTAATCCATGCCAAGAAGCCATCTTGAGACATCGACGATTCTGATTCCTTCGTACTGGGTTGTTTCGTGGTTTGTTCTCGCGATGAGCATTTTGGGGTATGCGTCTTTTATTCCGAGCAGCGGGGCCGTTTCCCTTTCAAAAGTCTTCTTGTCCGAGATGTTGTCCGATACCTGGATATACAGCTTTTCGTCATGTTTCATTGCTACAAAGTCGATTTCTTTCTTGTATAGGACTCCGACGTAAAGTTGGTAACCCCTTCGAAGTAATTCCATGGCAACCATGTTTTCGTACACGTGGCCGTAGTCCATGTTGCGGGTCCCGAGTCTTGCGTAGCGGAACGAATGGTCGCTCAAGTAGTATTTGTCTTCCGTGGTCAAGTATCTTTTTCCGCGAATGTCGAATCTTCGGATTTTGTAGAAGGCGAATGCCTTGCATAAATAATCGATGTAAGAACCTATGGTTTTATGGTTCGTCTTGTCGCCTGTGGTGCTGATTGTCTTGGCGACATTTCGGATGGAGGTGATGTTGCCGACATTGTCCATCAAAAAGTCAATCAGTTTTTCAAGAAAGACCTTGTTCCGAATCTTGTATTTTTTGACGATGTCGCGGATAACCAACGTGTTGAAAACATCTTCGTTCACGTAACGGAACTTTTCGCTTTCAGTCTTGTATAAGAAGGAACCCGCCATCCCCCCTTCTTTAAGGTAGGATTCGAACGAGTCTTCCATTTTTTTCGGCTTGTAGTATTTTGTGTATTCCGCAAACGAAAACGGGAAGACGGGTATCTCAAAAGTTCTACCCGTAAAGAGCGTTGCCAGATCGCTACTAAGCAGGAATGCATTTGAGCCGGTTACATAGATGTCGAATTTTTCCGTGGCGTGAAGGCTGTTCAATGCCTTTTCGAACGAGTTGCAAAGTTGAACTTCGTCGATGAACAGATAGTTTGTCTTTTTAGGCTTGTACGCCTGTTCTGCATATTCTTCGAGTGCGGAATAGTTCTGTAATTTTTCAAACTTCGTCAAGTTGAAGTTGATCTTGATGATGTTTGCCTTTTTATCATTTTTTGCAATCCATTCTGCAAAGGATTCTAATAATTTTGATTTGCCGGAACGACGGATTCCGGTTATCACCTTGATGTCGGGTGTACCCCTGACATTTTTCAATGTGTCCAAATACTCTGTTCTTTCAATCAGTTTCATTTGTCGACTCCCGAATTTATATTTCCCAAAAATAAAAATATATAAAATTTGGGAAATTGTCTAGATGGCCCGGGCCGGGGAACGCCCAGGTCATTTCGGATTTAGAGAAAAGACTGCTTGTAATCGGTTGGCATCACAAAAAAAGACGGGTGATTGTCCATCACTCGTCTTTTGTGTGAGATCCTTCGACTTCACGCCTTGCGGCGTTCCGCTCAGGATGACATTTCCGATTACAGGCTGATCAGCCCTTCGGTATCCTTGGACATGGCGTCGTAGAATGCGTAGCGGGCGTCCACTTCCTTCTGGAGGTCGTCGGCGAGCTTCTTGGCCACTTCCGGATTGTTACGGGTGAGCTGCTTGTAGCGGTTTTCGGTGTAGATGTATTCTGCGACCGGGATCGTCGGCTTCTTGGAGTCGAGGATAAGCGGAGCCTTTCCTTCGGCGGCGAGAGCCGGGTTGTAGCGAAGCAGAGTCCAGTAACCGGAATCCACGGCCATCTTCTGGTGCTGAAGCTGGCTGTTGAGATCGAAACCGTGGTTGATGCAGGGGCAGTAGCAGATGATCAGCGACGGACCATTGTGAGCTTCCGCTTCCTGGAGAACCTTCAGGGCCTGAGCGTCGTTTGCACCGAGGGCGATACGGCCCACGTAAACGTTCTTGTAGCTCATGGCGATAAGGCCCAGGTCCTTCTTGCCAGCGCGCTTACCAGCGGCAGCGAAGAGGGCGACGGCGCCACGGTTCGTGGCCTTGGAAGCCTGTCCACCGGTGTTGGAGTACACTTCGGTATCGAGGACGCAGATGTTCACGTTCTCGCCGGTTGCCATCACGTGGTCGAGACCACCGTAACCGATATCGTATGCCCAACCGTCACCACCGAAGATCCACACGGACTTCTTCACGAGGTAGTCGGCGAATTCGTCGCGGAGGCTGACGGATGCTTCGTCGGTTGCACCGGCGAGGGCAGCCTTCAGGGCGGCGACGTTTTCACGCTGGGCCTTGATGCCGGCTTCGTCATTCTGCTCCTGGGTCGTGAGCTTTTCCTTGAGTTCGGCAGGAACGTTCACGGCTTCGAGGAGGCTCAAAGCCTGCTTGGCATGCTTCGTGATAGCGAGGCGCATACCGAGACCGAATTCAGCGTTGTCTTCGAAGAGGGAGTTCGCCCAAGCGGGGCCGCGGCCTTCCTTGTTCTTTGCCCACGGAGTGGTCGGGAGGTTACCGCCGTAAATGGAGGAGCAACCCGTAGCGTTGGCGACAACCATGCGGTCACCGAACAGCTGAGAAACGAGACGCACGTAAGCGGTTTCGCCGCAGCCTGCGCAGGAGCCAGAGAATTCGAACAGAGGTTCGAGGAGCATGGCCTGCTTGACGAGGTTCTTGTTGACCTTGGTGCGGTCGAATTCCGGGAGATCGACGAAGAAGTCCCAGCACTTGCCTTCCTGAACCTTGATGGGTTCCTGCGGCACCATGTTGATGGCCTTCTTGGTTTCGTCGGCCTTGTCCTTACCGATACAGGCCTGCGTACAAACGCCGCAACCCGTACAGTCGTAGCTGGACACGGAAATCGCGAATACCGGCTTGTCGGAACCTTCGAGCTTGAAGCCCTTGGCCGGGGTGTACTTGAAGCCTTCCGGAGCGTTCTTCACTGCGGATTCGTCAACGACCTTCACGCGGATGGCTGCATGCGGGCAGACCATGGCGCACTTGCCGCACTGCACGCAAGCGTCCGGATTCCAGGACGGGATGTTGAGGGCGAGGTCGCGCTTTTCGTACTTGGTGGTACCGGTCGGGAACACGCCGTCGCAAGGCATCTTGGAGACGGGGAGAAGTTCGCCGTTGCCCTTGATGATTTCTGCGGTGACTTCGTTCACGAACTTCGGAGCGTTGCCGTGGATCGGAGCGCGGAATTCCTTGGTGCTGGTGACAGTAGCAGGAACCTTGACTTCGAACAGGTTAGCAAGAGAGGCGTCGATAGCGTCCCAGTTCTTCTGGACCACTTCCTGACCCTTCTTGGCGTAGGTCTTTTCGGCGTACTTCTTGATGTACTTGATGGCGGTTTCGGCATCGAGCACGTTACCGAGCTTAGAGAAGAAGCAGGTCTGCATCACGGTGTTGATGCGGCGGCCCATGCCGGTCTTCGCGGCAACGGCGTAGGCGTCGATCACGTACACCTTGAGGTGCTTCTTGATGATTTCTTCCTGCACCGGACGCGGGAAGGTATCCCACACGGTGTCGGCGGAATGCGGAGTATTCACGAGGAAGGTTGCGCCATCCTTCGCGTACTTCAGCATGTTCACGGATTCCAGGTGCGGAGTGTGGTGGCATGCCACGAAGTCGGCTTCGTTTTCGCCAATCAGGTACGGGGCGTCGATGATGCTCTTACCAAAGCGGAGGTGAGAGGTGGTCATGGAGCCGGACTTCTTGGAGTCATAGACGAAGTAGCCCTGGGCGTAGTTGTCGGTTTCGTTACCGATAATCTTGATGGAGTTCTTGTTGGCACCCACGGTACCGTCAGAGCCGAGACCGAAGAACATGGCCTGGAAGAAGTCGCTTTCCAGCTTGAAGTTCGGGTCGATGGTGAGGCTCGTGTGGCACACGTCGTCGTTGATACCGACGGTGAAGCGAGCCTTCGGGTCGGCCTTGGCGAGTTCGTCGTAAATGGCCTTGACCATGGCCGGGGTGAATTCCTTGGAAGAGAGACCGTAGCGGCCGCCGATCATCTTCGGCATAGCCATCTTGCCTGCCATCACGGCTTCGGAGATAGCGGTCAGGGCGTCCTGGAAGAGCGGTTCGCCAGCGGAACCCGGTTCCTTGCAGCGGTCGAGGACGGCAATCTTCTTGACGGTCTTCGGGAGGGCTGCAACCACGGCTTCCATCGGGAACGGACGGTACAGGCGGATGTTCACGAGACCGACCTTTTCGCCCTTCCCGTTGAGGTACTTGACGGTGTCACCGATGGTGCAGGTCGAAGAACCCATGGAAATGATCACGCGGTCGGCATCGGGTGCACCGACGTAGTCCACGATGTGGTACTGACGGCCAGTGTAGCTTGCGACCTTGTCCATGTACTTCTGGACAATTTCCGGAACCTTCAGGTAGAACGGGTTCACCGTTTCGCGGCCCTGGAAGTAAACGTCCGGGTTCTGGGCGGTACCGCGCATGGTCGGGCGGTCCGGAGTGAGGCAACGTTCACGGCATGCCTTCACGTACTTTTCGTCGATGACGTTACGGATAACGCCGTCTTCGAGAGCTTCGATCTTCATCACTTCGTGAGAGGTACGGAAACCGTCGAAGAAGTGCATGAAGGGAACGCGGCTTTCGAGAGTGGAAGCGTGGGCCACGAGAGCGAGGTCCTGGCATTCCTGCACGCAGCTGGAGGCGAGCATGGCGAAACCGGTCTGGCGGCAGGCCATCACGTCGGAATGGTCACCGAAAATAGAAAGGCCCTGCATGGCAAGGGCACGGGCAGTCACATGGAAGACCGTGGGGGTCAGTTCGCCCGCAATCTTGTACATGTTCGGGATCATCAAGAGAAGACCCTGGGAAGCGGTGAAGGTCGTGGTCAAAGCACCAGCCTGGAGCGCTCCGTGAACGGTACCGGCAGCGCCACCTTCGGACTGCATTTCAAACACGCGGGGAACCTGTCCCCAAATATTCTTCTTGCCTGCAGCACTCCAGTTGTCGGCGTGCTCAGCCATAGGACTAGACGGTGTAATCGGGTAAATAGCCGCAACTTCGCTAACAGCAAATGCTACGCTAGCGGTGGCCTCGTTACCATCACACGCAATCATCTTTTTTGCCATGTGTGTCTCCAATTTTTAGGTTTTTTCGAAAAAATCTGATCATATACACCCCGGGCATGTGGTACCACACCCGTGGCGCAAAAATCCGTAGAGAAAAATATAAAGATTGAGCGTGAAAGAACGGGAATTTTTTGAAAAATTCTCTTAAATGGGGAATGTATGGGGGCGAAAAATGCCGGTAGAACTGTGTAAATAAATTTTAACGTTCGTATCTGCGGTACCCGGGTCTAAAAACCATCGGTTGCGGTTCTGAAATGCGTTCCTTGCGTTTTGCGGGCTTAAAAGCCTTTGACTGGGGGCCTCGCTTGTCGGGCCAGCACCCCCAGGGCATTTTCTTGATATTGCGGGACTCGAAGAATTCTGCAACTTTGTCATTGTCGGCGAAATAGTAGACATACCCGTTTTTTGTGAATCCCTGTGTCTCGAAGGTTGCATTGATGTTAGTGGTATCGATGGGCTTGCCTTGCCTATAGAGTTCTACATAGTAGGCGCTCCATTGTTTGTCGAAGTGTATGCCGCTCCTTTTTTTACGGTCCTTGTATTCTAAGGCTTTCGTCAAGTCGTCGAAGTCCCTCTTTAGTCGGGTTTGGTACACTGCGAAGGCGAGGGGCGAGGATGCCTGCTCATCGAGCAGGGGTGTGCTTTCGGTGCATGTAAAAAAGGCCATGGAATCCGCGGCGTCGATATAGTCTTCCAGGCGCAGGTCGTTGGAGGGGGTAAAGTCTCTGCTGGCTGTTTTCAACTCATTGGGGTCGCTGCACCCGCACAGGGCGACGAAAGCTGCCATGACCAGGCATTTTAAGGTGTTTATTCCTTTGCGCATGGAACTAAACTAATAAATTTTCCTGTTGCAGGGAGTTTTTTCTATATTCCGCACTGATGAAATTCCGCGTATCCACAGAAACCTTGAACCGGCTGAAGCGCTTCCGCAAGAACAAGCGGGCGTTCTGGTCGCTGGTGGTGCTCGTGGTGGCGTACCTGCTTTCACTCACGAGCCCGTGGACGGTGAACGACGAACCGCTCGTGCTGCGTTACGAGGGCAAGACGTATTTCCCGGCGTTCGTGCGGTACAGCGATGCGGATTTTGGCGGGGAATACCAGACGGAAGCCGATTATGGCAAGCTTTTCGAGGCTGTTCGCGAGTGCGAGGAAGATGCTGCCGAGGGCTTTACCCGCGCGGGCGGATGCCCCGAGGTTTGGGCCATTATGCCCCCGATTG
The DNA here is from genome assembly GCF_900143055.1 of Fibrobacter sp. UWR3. Lineage (NCBI taxonomy): Bacteria > Pseudomonadati > Fibrobacterota > Fibrobacteria > Fibrobacterales > Fibrobacteraceae > Fibrobacter > Fibrobacter sp. UWR3. The sequence goes on from NZ_FRCW01000004.1 coordinate 391,289, forward strand.
CGCACGACCCGCTGAAGGCGGACCTGAGCGAGGACGGAGCGCCCCCGTTTGCGCCGAGTGCAAGGCATTGGCTTGGCACCGACAGCAACGGCCGCGACGTTTTGGCGCGCCTGATTCACGGGTTCAGGATTTGTATCAGTTTTAGCCTGCTCTTGACGGTGCTCGGGACGTTCCTCGGGATTGTCATCGGCGGTATCCAGGGCTACCTCGGCAAGTTCTGGGATATCGGCATGCAGCGCATGATTGAAATTTGGTCGTCGCTCCCGATGCTCTATGTGGTGATTCTAATCGGGAGCATTTACGGGCGCAGTTTCTGGCTGCTCATCTTGATTATGGCGGCGTTCAACTGGATTTCGCTCAGTTACTACATGCGTGCGGAATTCCTCAAGCTGCGCGGCATGACCTACGTGCAGTCGGCGAAGGTTCTGGGCATGGGGCACAGGCATATCTTTTTCAAGGAAATTCTGCCGAATGCGATGACGCCCGTGGTGACGCTGTTCCCGTTCACGCTGATTGGCGGTATCGGGAGCCTTACTTCGCTCGATTTTCTGGGATTCGGCCTGCAGCCGCCCACGCCCAGCTGGGGCGAACTCATGAGCCAGGGACTCAATAATTTGTATGCACCGTGGATTTCGGTGAGCACGGTCGCCGCACTCTTCGTGACGCTGCTCCTCACCACGTTCGTGGGCGAGGGCGTGCGGGATGCCATGGACCCGAAGTCGGGGGACAGGTATGTTTAGTTCTTCGCCGGTTTTGCAGGTGCGCGGGCTCTCGGTGGCCTTCGGGTTCAATAAGAAAGGCTTGCCGGTGGAAGGCCGCAAGCCGTTGCAAGTGACGGACCGTGTCTCGTTCGAAATCAATGCGGGCGAGTTCTTTGCGCTGGTGGGCGAGTCGGGTTGCGGCAAGAGTGTGACTGCGATGGGAATCCTGCGGCTGCTCCCGTGGCCGGGCGCGCAGATTGTCGAGGGCTCGGTGCTGTACAGCGCGGGTGCTTCGAATGCGGGTAAGGACTGCGCTGAGGGTTCTCTTGTGGAAAAAGACTGCGCGCCGATTGATTTGGCGAAGCTCCCGCTCCCTGAACTGCAGAAAATCCGCGGGTCCGAGATTGCGTGCATATTTCAGGAGCCGATGCAGGCCCTGAACCCGGTCGTGACCATCAAGAAGCAGTTGCTCGAGGTGTTCAAGTTCTGCGGTGGACCCTATCGTTCGCCTGCTGTGCCTACCGGCAAGGCTTTAAACGGCGCGGGTAAGGCTGAGTCGGGCAAGGACGGCGCAAAAACTGCGGGCAAGGACGGCGCGAAAACTGCGGGCAAGGACGGCGCGAAAACTGCGGGCAAGGATGGCGCCGCCGACCCGCTGGCAGCAATTCGCGAGATGCTGACTCTCGCGGGCTTTAACGACCCCGACCGCGTGCTGAACGCCTACCCGCATGAACTATCGGGAGGCATGCTCCAGCGCGTATGTATCGTGATGGCGTTGCTCCCGAAACCCAAGCTCATTATTGCCGACGAACCGACTACGGCACTCGACGTGACGGTGCAGGCGCAGGTCCTTGCGGTCTTGAAAGATATGGCGAATCGCACGGGTACCGCGGTCCTGCTGATTACCCACAACATGGGCATTGTCTCGCAATACGCGGACCGCGTGGCGGTGATGTACGCCGGCCGCATCGTAGAATGCGGGCCCGTGCGCGACGTGATTGATAACCCGATGCACCCGTACACGCAGGGGCTATTGGCCGCCATCCCCGAAAACCACAGTGACATGCGCAACCTGCGCTCCATCCCGGGGTCAGTGCCGCATGCGCGCGACTTTGTGAAGGGCTGCCGATTTGCGGACCGCTGCGAAAAGTGTGCGAGCCTTTCCGCCGAGCTGCAGGCCAAGTGCCGCTCACAGGAAATCCCGCCGAAAGTGGGCGAGTCTCATTTTGCGCAGTGCTATTTCCAGAATTTGCAAAGCAAGTAAACGCTTCTAGCAGACCAAATGCATGCGTGCTGCCCGCTTGGTCTGCCCAGCGGGCCTAAAAAATCACTTTTAGGTGCAAGTAATTTGCTTTCCAGCAGACCAAATTTACGAAAATATCTGAAAAGGTCTGCTCAAAAGTCTAAAAACAGCAGATTTCGTTGCGTATAAAGTAATTTTTAGCAGACTAAATGAGGGCTTGCGGCCATTTTAGTCTGCTCGGGCTAATATATAGTTTGCTCGGTTTTATGCGTTATCAATCCGGACTTATTTCAGACCGTATTTCTCGGCGAGCTGGGCGCGCTCTTCTTCGGAAAGGCTTTTCAGGTAAGCCTTCCAGCCGGGGCAGAAGTTGATGTGGAATCGCCAGAACCGCCCGATGAGGGATTTGGGGTTCTTGTCGTACTGGGCACGGATTTTGCAGTTTGCGCAGGCCATTTTATGCGTCCTCGTTTTGGGTTGCCTTATGCCTGTGCAAATTCTCTTGCAAGTTCGATAAGCGTCTGCACGCCGAAACCGGTGGCGCCGTATTCGGTGTACTTCCACTTCTTGGTGACGAATGCCGTACCCGCGATGTCGCAATGCGCCCACGCGGTATTTTCGGGAACGAATTCCTGCAGGAACAGTGCCGCGGAAATTGCGCCCGCGTCGGTTCCCGTGTTCTTGAGGTCGGCAAACTTGTCCTTGAGCGCGTCGGCGTATTCTTCTTCGAGCGGCATGCTCCAGAACTTTTCGCAGCACGCTTCGCCGCAGTTGATAACCTTCAGGCCGAGATCGTCGTCGTTGCTGAAGAAGCCCGCGATGGCATACCCGAGTGCGCGGACCATGGCACCGGTGAGTGTGGCGAGATCTACGATGTGCGTTGCCCCGATTTCGCCTGCTTCTGCAAGTCCGTCGCTAAGCACCAGGCGGCCTTCGGCATCGGTGTTGTCGACCATCACGGTCTTGCCGTTCTTGGCCTTGAAGATGTCGCCCGGGAGCACGGACTTGTTGCCGATTGCGTTTTCGGCGAGGCAGCACACGGCGCTCACGTGAATCGGGAGCTTGAGCGTGGCGATAGCCTGTATGGCGGCAAGTACGGTCGCCGCCCCGCTCATGTCGCTAATCATTTCGGGCATGGATTTGGGCGGCTTGAGGCAGAGCCCGCCGGTATCGAACGTGAGACCCTTGCCCACGAATACTAGGTGGTCCTTCGAGGTGCGCTTGGCCCCCTTCGTTCCGTCGTACGAAAGCGTAATCATGTACGGTTCGTGCGAACTGCCCTTGCCGACGGTCACGTGGCCCATGAAGCCTTCCTTTTCGAGTTGCTTCATGTCGCGCACCTTGATGCTGAGGCTCGGCGTGTATTTCGCGATGGTCTTCGCATTTTGAACAAACTCAGCGGGGTAGAGGTCGCTGGCGCAGGTGTTGATGAGGTTCCTTGCAAGCGTTACCGCCTTCTGCTCGACAGCGACATCTTCTGCAATCTTCTTGAAATCCTTGACGTGCTCGCCCGCGACAATCTCGAATGTTACCTGGAAGTTCTTCTCCTGCTTGCTCTTGTATGCGTCGAACTTGTAGTCGGCGTAGCTAAGCCCGTGGAGAATTGCCTTGAACTGCTCATCTGCCGCATCGGCGAGGAAGATGCTCACGCTGGGAACCTGCTTTTTCATGGCGCGGCCAGCCAGGCGGTAGGCGGCCATGCGCAGGTGGTCGAGTGCGGAAAGCCCGCGCTCCTTTGCCGCATCTACGAAAAACGTCGGCTTGCCATCGATTTCAAGGAATTCGAGGTCCTCGAACGGGCCGTCCTTCATGCCGTTAAGAACGGATTCGACCTGCTTTTTGCCGTTTTCCGACAGGATAGTGGAAAACTGCACTGATTTTTTTACGAAAAAGAGGGCGTAGGCGTTCGCTTTTTGCGATTCTGTGGCGATTATATTGAACTTCATGTTTGGAAAGATAGCAAAACTTTTGTATTTTGATACAAAGAAAGTAAATAATGCAAAATGGAGTAATTATGAACACGAAAATGAAATCGTTCGGTTTTGTTCTGGCTCTGACAGCTTTTGCCATGGCTCAAGAAGCGGCTCCCGTAGCGGAAGCTGCAGCACCCGCACCGGAAACAGCCGCCGTTCAGGAAGCGGCTCCTGCTGAGGCCGCCCCGGCCGTTCCGGCACAGGAACCCGCCGCTGCGACGGAACCTGCGGCGGAAACTGCACCCGAAGCGCCCCAGGCTGTTGCCCAGGAACCTGCTCCTGCCCAGGATGCCTCGACAGGCTCGGCAACCGAAACGGCTCCTGTAGAGACGGCCGCTCCGGCCCCGCAGCCTGAACCGCAGCCCGCTCCTGTTGCCGACGAAGGCGACATGCCTGCTCCGAAGGCTGTCCGCGGCGTAGATGCCGAATCGCAGCCCGTGTATGGCGCGCAGACAACCGCTCCGGTCGAAACTACTGTTCGCGAAACCCGCGTGTATAGGCTCAAGGCTGAACCCATTCCGATGAAGTTCTCCTTCGGTGTGCAGGGCTTTGCCGGCATGAACACTCTCTTCGACAACAACTGGGATTTCGAGGAATCCTATGACGGTATTGCATGGAAGGCCGGCTTGTTTGCCGTGGTGCCGTTGAACGAATACACGATGGGCTTCAAGATTGGCGCCTTGTTCGACCATAGTGAGGCTAGCGCCTCCTACTCTTACGGTAGCGATTATTCCAAGGAAGCGCATGTCAAGTTCAAGATGGACCGCGTGACTATCCCGCTCCTGTTCATGCTCAAGTCCATGTACTCGAACTTCTCGTTTGATTTTGGTATGCAAGTCTCCGTGCCTGTCCAGGATACGTTCAAGTATTCCTACGAGAAGGCTGACGGTACTCCCGTGAACGGCAATGCCGACATGATTGACCTGGATTACCGCAATTCCATGGACTTCGCGCTCCTGCTCGGTCTCTCCATCAAGGCGAACAATTACCTTTCGTTCGATATCCGCTACGAATGCGGTATTTCCAATGCCTATGACGGCGTGCCCGGCTGGCGCATCAACGAGCTCACCTCGAACACCTTCCTCTTCGGTATTTCCTTCTACGTCCTCTAATAGTTTATGATTCTTCCGATTGTCGCTATAGTCCTGGGATTGGGTGTCCTGGTATGGAGTGCTGACAAGTTTGTTGATGGAGCGGTAGGTGTCGCCAAGTTTTGCGGCATGTCTACGCTCCTTATCGGTATGGTTATTGTCGGGTTTGGCACCTCCGCTCCGGAGATGGTCGTCTCGGCGATTTCTGCCATGCAGGATGCTCCTGAACTTGCTCTTGGAAACGCTTACGGGAGCAACATCGCAAACATCGCCCTCATTCTCGGCGTGACAGCGATTATTTCGCCCGTCATCGTGGTGCGGAAGGCTCTCGTGCGTGACCTGCCCGTGTTGATTGCCGTTACGGCTGTTGCCATATTCCAGGCGATGGACGGCTCCATCAGCAGGCTCGACGGCATTGTCGTGCTGCTCGTTTTTGCGGGCGTGATGACCTTCAATGTCGTGAGCGAACTTCGCCAGAAAAAGGGTGTGGCTGCGGAAGAAACGGTTGCATCGGAATCGGGTGAGAGCGAAAAGCTTTCTCTTGGAAAGTCTATCCTGTGGCTTGTGCTCGGGCTTGCTCTGTTGGTGGCAAGTTCCCGTGCACTCGTGTGGGGCGCGGTAGAAATTGCGCGTGCTCTCGGCGTGAGTGACCTGCTGATTGGCCTTACGATTGTCGCCGTGGGTACCTCGCTCCCGGAACTTGCGAGTTCCATTGCGGCAGCCCGCAAGGGCGAGAACGACCTCGCCATTGGCAACATTATCGGGTCGAACCTGTTCAATACGCTCATGGTGGTAGGTATCGCAGCGATGATTGCGCCGATGCATTCCTTCAGCGCTTCTATCCTGAGTCGTGATCTGCCGGTTATGGCCGTGCTGACTGTTCTCCTGCTGTTGTTCGGGCTCCCTGTCCGCAAGAGCAGAGTCGGTGCGGATGGCAAGCGCATTGGCCGCATCAACCGCCTTGAAGGTACCGTGTTTCTCGTTGCCTACGTGGGCTATATCGGCGTGCTTATTGCGCAGGCGACCGGAGTCTTGAAGTAGCGTGCTTTTCCATTCCTGGTATTTCATTCTGTTTGCGGTCGCTGTCGTAGGGCTATACTACGCGGTTCCCGTGGGCAGGGAAAATGCCTGGGGCGGCAAGTTCCGTCGCATACTGATTCTCGTTGCGAGCCTCTACTTTTATGCGGTGTGGCGACCCGAGTACCTTGCGCTTATCCTTGCGACAATCGGCGTGGATTACACGATGGCGCGCTTTATCGAAAGGTTTGGCCGGAGTGCGGATGGTGCTGTTGATGGCGTGCCTGTCGCGAATATTAAACGGCGCATTGCGCTTGCTGTTTCGCTGAGCTTTGACCTCGGGCTTCTGTTTGCGTTCAAGTACCTGGGATTCTTTGAGGAAACGTGGAATGCGATTGTCGCCCCGTGGATGGGGAAGCCTTTGGACTTGCCCAAACTGTTGCTCCCGATGGGGATATCGTTCTATACGTTCCAGAGCCTGAGCTACGTGATTGACGTTTATCGCGGGAAGATCCCTGCGTGCAGGAACATCGCGCAGTACGCGTTGTACGTGACGTTCTTCCCGCAGTTGGTGGCGGGCCCTATCGAGCGCGCTCCGCACTTGATGCCGCAACTTGCGCTTGAGCACCGCTTCGATTTGGGCGACTTGCAGGCGGGCATGTTCCGCATATTGCAGGGGTTCTTCAAGAAGGCCGTGCTGGCAGACCACCTGGGCGTATTCGTGGATGGCGTGTTCAATGGTGTTGCTGCGGGCCACGTGTCGGAACTGTCTCCTGTAGAACTGATTCTTGCGGGCATTTTCTTTACCTTCCAGATTTATTTCGACTTCTCGGGTTATTCGGATATCGCTATCGGTATCGCGCGGATTTTTGGCGTGCGCTTGATGGAAAACTTCAATGCGCCGCTGCTTGCGACAAGCATCTACGACTTCTGGAAACGCTGGCATATCTCGCTTACGAGCTGGTTCCGCGAATACGTTTACTTTAGCCTCGGCGGTTCGCACAAGGGACGCCCGCGCGCTATCGTGAACGTGCTTGTCGTATTTTTCTTGAGCGGGCTCTGGCACGGTGCGGCATGGACTTTCGTGGCGTGGGGCGTGTGTCACGGTGTCGCGTATGTGCTGGAACGCCCGTGGCGTAAGCTCCCGGTAAAGTACCCGTGGCTCGGTCGTATCAAGACTTTTGCGCTTGTCGTGCTGTTTTTCACGCTGTTCCGCGCACCGGATTTTGGCACGTGGCTCAACTACATTGTCGGCATATTTAATTTCGGACCGTTTGAAAACCTGGCGCAAGCGTACATTGTTCTTCACGGCGATGCGTACTTGAATGGTCCTCTTATGTTGTGCGGTGGAGCATGTGTGCATTCGCTTTTCTGTGTCGATAACGATGCTTTGCATGTCCCTGCAGCATTTAGCGTGTTAATCGGCCTATTGATATGGGGAATCCGCTCGCTTGTGACTCGCGGTGGAACGCGCGGTTGCGTGGTGGGCGATGAACCGGGTGCGTGGCGCTGGACATGGTGCCTTGTCTACCTGTTGGCAATCATTTTCCTCGGCCGCTTTAGCGGGCAGGGCTTCATTTACTTCCAGTTCTAGGGGGCGACGGTGGATACAAAGACTAAAATCGCTCTCTGGTGTGTTCGCGGGCTCGGCCTGCTTTCCATTGCATTGCTCGGGATTTTCTTTAGCGGGGCGTTCCCGCAGTGGTTTACCGGCAGGGGAGACCTCTTCAGGCTCACTTCCGTAAAGAATTTCAAGGAAGATGTCGACGAGCCGTACCATCCCGACGAAAGCGTGCATACTGCGCCGCTCGATTCGGGTATCGTGTGGTGGCTGGGAGACAGTTTTAGCCGCGTGCAGTTCGGGCACAAGCCCTTGCCCGAAGAAGTTTCGGATAAACTGTCTGCGGAAAGAATCGGGAAGGTTGCTGCGGTGGATTACATTGACCTGCAGGGTTCCCCGAAGTCGCTGTTTGCGCTTGCCGCTGCCCGCGCGAAGGAAGGGAAGCCCGTTCCGAAAGTTATCGTAGTGGAATGTGTTGAACGCAATGTATATGCGAACTTCGGTGCGAATGCGGTATTTGATTACGGTGACGTGGCGCCCTGGAACGAGGGCAAGGGCCTAGGCTCAAAAGTCAAGCGCATCCGCCGTCGAGCCTTCCTCGAGGCTCCGGGAACGGTCGACTTTAAGTTGCGCAGGTTCCCGCCGGTGGCCGCCCTGCGGGAACTCACGGATACGTGGCGCTACTCGCTCTACAAGGATACGCATCCGGGTGCGGACGAGGGCTGGGCTGGGGTTGGCGTTTATCACGAAGAGAAACCTTTCCTTGCTTTTGCGGAAGATACTGCCGGAGTGCTCCTTTACAACAAGAATTCTGAAGAATACAAGGCTGTGGTGGAACACCTGAAGGACCTAGATTCCTTGGCAAAAACCTTCGGTGCGCGCCTCCTGTTTGTGATGGCTCCGAACAGGAATCTTTTCTGGCGCGACGATGTGAATGAATGGTTGTTGCCTGCAGGCTTGCCGCTGGTATCTCCCGATGCAAGGCACTACTTTGACTTTTACGATATGCTTGATTCTGCTGGCATCGAGAACGTTGACCTGACGGTTCCGTTCTTCAAGGCGCGTAAGGCCGGCAAGGATATATTCTGGAGGACAGATTCCCACTGGAACGGAAACGCGCACGAAATTGCTAGCGATTGGATTGCGACAAAACTGTCACTAATGTTGTTCCCGAAGAAGAGGCTGGTCGCGAAGATGCCTTGTGTGTTCTAGACCGGCGGGAAGAACAGGTACGCGATTGCGATTGCCGAGATGATGCCTACCGCATCGGAAATGAGTGCGCAGGTGAGGGCGTGGCGCGTCTTCTTGATGCCCACGGAACCGAAATAAACCGCGATGATGTAGAACGTGGTGTCGGTTGCGCCTTGGAACATGCAGCTGAGGCGCCCTGCAAAGCTGTCTGCACCGAAGGTCTTCATGGCGTCAATCATCATGCCGCGTGCACCGCCTCCGCTCAGGGGCTTCATGAATGCTGTGGGGAGAGCGGGAACTACGTCGTTGCCGATTCCGAAGCAGGCGAGAACCCACGAGATTCCGTTCATGACCAGGTCCATCGCCCCGCTTGCGCGGAACACGGCGACACCCACGAGGATGGCGACCAGGTAGGGGATGACCATGACTGCCGTATGGAAACCATCCTTAGCGCCTTCGACAAACGCCTCGTAGGCCTGCACCTTCTTGTACACGGCGAGGGCCATGAATGCAACAATCAGGCCGAGCAATACGATGCCGCTGATGAAGAGGCTCGTGGTTCCGATGGCTTCGGCAGTGAGGTGGCTGAAGTAGACCATGATGGCGATGACGCAGGCGGAAAGCCCGCCGAGCCAGGCAACCGTCACCGGGTCCTTGAGTTTTACTTTCTGGAAAAAGCTGATGGCGATGATGCCCGCGATGGTGCTGAAGAACGTAGAGAGGAGGATAGGGAGGAACACGTCGCTCGGGTTTGCCGCTCCCATCTGGGCGCGGTACGTCATGATGCTCACCGGGATGAGCGTAAGGCCGCTCGCATTCAAGACGAGGAACATAATCTGCGAATTGCTCGCGACGGTCTTGTCTTCGTTGGGGTTGAGTTCCTGCAGTTGCTTCATCGCCTGTAGGCCCATCGGGGTGGCCGCATTATCGAGCCCGAGCATGTTCGCGCTTATGTTCATGAGCATCGTGCCCACGACCGGGTGGTCTTTCGGAACTTCGGGGAAGAGCCTGCTGAACAGCGGGGAGACGATTTTTGCGAGAATCTGGACGGCGCCTGCCTTTTCGCCAATCTTCATGATGCCGAGCCAGAGGCTGAGTATGCCCGTGAGGCCGAGGGCGATTTCGAACGCGGTTTTCGACATGTCGAACGCGCCCATGATAGTTTTGTTGAAGATTTGGGTGTCGCCGAAGGCGATCCACTGCACCATGCAAGCGATAAACGCGCCAAAGAAGAAGATGAGCCAGATGATGTTTAAGACCATAATGTAAATGTAAGTAAAAAGTGGTTGTTGGTCATTGGTCAATGGTCATTAGTCATTGGTCGATGGTTAATGGCTAAGACCGTAAGTTGCTGCGATAGGGGCAAAAACAATAATTAGTGGCGATGCTTGTTAAATCTCGGCAGCGGCGAGTTCGCTGCCGTCATCGAGCCTGTGGATGCTGAATTTGGCGGAGGAGGCTGCGGTCGCGCTTTCGTAGAGGGCGAAGGTCGGCGGGTTTCCGCCCTTGGGGAGGCTCGTGGAACCCGGATTCACGAGCAGGACTCCCTTGAAGTTCTTTTCGCATTTCCAGATGTGCGTGTGCCCGTAGACGTACGCGTCGACGCTTCTGCCGTTCAGTTCCAGGTCGTTCGGGGCGAGCGTGTGGAGCGCATCTGCGGGGAAGCATTCCGGCATAAAGATGTGCCCGTGGCTCAGGAACAGCGTCTTTTCTGCGGGCGTAGCGCCTGCGCGGTCATCTTTCACGACAGCAAATTCATCCTCGATGGGCATGTCGAGCATCATCAGGTCGACATCTGCATCGCAGTTCCCGCGGACCGCGACGATGCGCTCCTTGTAGGGAGCAAGCGCATCGACGACCCCCATGGGGCCGTGGCCCGCCGGGAGCGGGTTGCGCGGTCCGTGATAGAGCGTGTCGCCCAGCAAAAAAATCTTGTCGCAGTTGAATTTCTCGAAAAAAGCAAGCGCCTGCCTTGCGGCGATGGCGGAACCGTGAATGTCGGAGAGGATAAGTGCGCGCATCTTGATTCCTGAGCTACCTTATTTCCTATGCTGTCTTATTTCCTTGCCCCGCGCGGGTCGGCGCCTACGTGCCTGAAACGCATGGGCTTTAGTTTGTCTATAACGCTTTGCAGTTCCTTCGGGAGCGGGCAATCGAATACCTTGCGTTCGCCCTGCCATACGAATTCGAGCCTGCAGCTGTGCAGGAATAGCCTGTGGAGCCCGAGGGTCTTTTTCACTTCGCGGTTGAGCGCGAAGTCGCCGTAGCGGGTGTCGCCCAGGAGCGGATGCCCGATGCTTGCGAAGTGCGCGCGAATCTGGTGCATGCGCCCGGTCTCGAGCTTGATTTTCACGAGGTCGTAGCCTTCGTAGTGCTGCTTCACGCGGTAGTGCGTTACGGCCTCTTTCGCGTCCTTGCCGCTCTCGCCGACCTTCATCTTGCTGCCCTTTGCGGCATCGGTGCGGGTGAGCGATTCCGAAATCGTTCCCTTTTCCTTTTTCAGGTTGCCCTTCACGAGCGCGAAGTAGAACTTTTCCACCTCGTGTTCGCGAATCATACGGGTAAAGTCGCGCAGCGTGTCGCCGTGGAGGGCCGCAATCAGCATGCCCGATGTTTCCTGGTCCAGGCGGTGCGCGATGGTGGGCTTGAAATCGAGACCTTCGCGGCGGCCCCATTCCCACAGGTATTCCACAAGGCTCTCGCCCGGGCGCGTACCGGAACCAGGCTGGCTCGCAAGTCCCGAGGGCTTGTTCACGATGACGTAGTCTTCTGTTTGGATGACGATATCCAGGTCCTTCGCGCCCCAGCCCGCCTGCTTTTCTGCAGGGGAGAGAACCTTGCCCCATGTGGACTTGTTTTTCGCGAAACCGGACTTGCTGGGAGTTGCTTGTTTGCTGTCACCTTGCGCCTGTGCTGCGTTGCCCTCGTCACACCGCAGCCGCGAAGCGGCAAGTGTGTCTGCGTGCGTCTTGTTATCCCCTTCCACGCTCTTGAAGTTCTCGTAGATGCAGACGGTATCGCCTTCCTGCAGCATCTGGTTCGCCTTGCCGACGACTCCGTTCACGCGCACCTTTTTTTTGCGGATGACGGCGAAGAAAACCGACAGGGATTCGTCGGGGAATGCCTTGCGTAAAAAACGGTCCAGTCGCATGTTGGCGAAGTTGCGGTCGATGATGCGCGTAATCATGTAATGAAAGATAGAAATAAATGCCAAACAAGTTTGTCGCTTCTCTCGCCTTGCAGAATTTTTATATTTGCGCCATGCTCAGATGGGAAACACTTTTATCCGCTACGCGTTACGGGCACCCGGCAGACCCGGACCCGAACCGCTCCGATTATCACAGGGATTACGACCGCATTGTTTTTTCAACGGCTTTCCGCAGGCTTGGCCGCAAGACACAGGTTCACCCGTTCTCGGTGAATGACCACGTGCATAGCCGCCTGACGCACAGTATCGAGGTCTCGAGCGTGGGGCGTAGCCTTGCGATTACGGTTTTCCACCTCATCAAGAAGTACTTGCCCAAGTATATCAACGAATACCAGTTCGGAACCATCGTGCAGTCGGCCTGCTTGGCTCACGATATCGGTAACCCGCCGTTCGGGCATGCGGGCGAGGCGGCTATCCGCGAGTGGTTCCGCAAGAACCGCCAGAGCGCTCCGCTGAAGGATTTGAGCGACAAGGAAATGGCGGACTTCGAGAATTTTGACGGCAACGCGCAGGGGCACCGCATATTGAGCAAGCTGGAGTACCACTTTCTCGATGGCGGAATGCGCCTTACCTACGCTACCATCGGCGCCATGATAAAGTACCCGCAACTGGCCAAGTACGGTTGCCCCACCAGTTTGTTCTCGACGGAGGCGGACCTCTACGGGATTACCGCCGAAACGCTTGGGCTCCCGCAGATAGATAATGGCAAGTGGGTGCGCCACCCGCTCGTTTACCTGATGGAAGCCGCCGACGATATCTGCTATTCCATCCTCGACGTGGAAGATGCCATTGAACTCGGGATTCTTTCGTTTGGCGATGTGCGCGACATGTTCAGCTACCTCTGCGGTCCCGAAATAAATATCGACAAGGAATACGAGGAAAACGGTCGCAACTTCCGCGACTTCCTCAGCAGTATTCGCGGAAAGGCTTTCCAGAACATTATAGACGACGTTGCCGTGACGTTCGTGAAGCACTATGAAGAAATCATGGAAGGCAAGCTCAACAGCCACCTGATAGATATCACGAAGTCCGATGCCATGTGGGGCATCCGCATTGCGAAGCGCCTAGGCGTGGAACGCATCTACCCGGACCGCCGCAAGACGGAACTTGAAGTCGGTAGCTACACGACTCTTGCGACCGTCCTTGACGCCTTTATCAACGGCGTTTACGATTACAGGCAGAACGGCAGGAATTCTTACCGTGCCGACCGCATCGTACGGCTTATCGGGCAGGCGAAAATCGGGCAGAGCGTGACCGCCGCCGAGGCCTACCACCAGGTGCTCGATTTTGTGACGGGCATGACGGACAACTACGCCACATACCTGGCGCGCCAGATTGGCGGCCTTGCGATGGGCGTGTAGGCGGGGGTCCCTTGAAGGTCTGGCTTTTCGATTACGACCTTACTTTGTATGGCGACGAAGAGCGCTATGTCATCAATTCGCTCGACCACCGCATTTCGCTTTTTGTGCAGAAGACTGTCGGCGGCGATTTTGAATCGGCGCACAGGATTCGCACGGATTACCTGGAAAAGTTCGGCACGACGCTTGCTGGCCTCATGGCGATGAACGGTACCGACCCGGACGAATTCTTCGATTTCATTCACGAACCCGAATACCTGACGTACCCGAAAAACGCTCCCGAAAAACTCGCGCTGTTGCAAGGCCTGCAGGGCCCCCGCTATGTGTTTACCAACGGGCGGCACGACTGGAGCGAGGCGGGCATGGCGCACATGGGAATTGCTCCCGCGATAGATGGCGTGTTCGACCTGAAGATGATGGACTGGGTGGGAAAACCGCACGAGAGCGCGTACGAGAAGATGGAGCGGTGGCTTGCGCGTGTTTGGCCGGAGAGATGTGGCGCGATGCCTGGATGGGAATGCTCGATGCCCGCGAACAAGCGCGATATTGTGCTCCTGGAAGATTCTCTGCGGAACCTGGAACCCGCGCATAGGCGGGGCTGGACCACCGTGCTCGTGAACCCGAACGTGGAAGCGCCGGCTTGGGTGGATTTCCATATACCGCATCTGATGAACCTGCGCGATATTCTTCCTGTTGTGTCATCCTGAGCGGAGTGCGCAGCACGTAGTCGAAGGATCTATTTTTGTATTTTATACCCGTATGAAACGAACTGTTTATTCTGCACTTTTTGTAACGCTCGCTCTCCTTTTTGCCTCCCTGGCGTGGTCGTTCCCCGCTCCGCAGGCGCGCAACGGCTTCAGCAACATGAACGTGACGACGGAGTATTCCGAACTTTTGAAAGAGAAGAACGCCCGTAACGATTCGCTTTTGCCCGCGCTCGACGGCGACAAGGCCTTTGCCGAGGTGCTCCGCCTGAACCCGAACTTCTGGAGTCTCGGGAGCGCGATGGACAAGGAAGGCTCGCTCGTTACCAAGCTCAATGCGCAAATCGTGTTTATCGACGGTATCCGCGAGGATCCTTTCTGCGAACTGGTGAAGGGCTCCAAGAGCGACGCTTCCACATGGAACGTTCGTATAGGCGTGGACTTCGTTTCGGGCGGTTCCAACACGGTGCATATCCACGTGCAACAGTGCCTTGACTACGTGCGTGACCAGCTGGGTTATGCCATCAAGCAGGGCGACAAGATTGTGGTTATCCCGCCGAAGAAGGTGCTGGACAAGCTCCGCGAAAGCGAGATTCCCGATGCCATCGACCTCGACATGCAGCAGACGCTTTTGAAGGCGCACGAAGAAGTGGAACTTGACGGCAAGTGCCCCAAAAACATCGAGGCCTACATCATATTGATGAACGTGTACAACCAGGTCAAGGACAAGAAGATGGATTACGTTGTCATCAATGACCAGTTGAACAAGAACCGCAACGGCGCGGGCCGCGTGCAGAGCTGCGCCTTTAGCCGCGAGTGGAACAAGCGCTACCAGGAAAGTGCGAGTTTCGAGTGCGATATCGACAACGACCGCTGCCTCTACCGCCAGGAGAAGGACGGCAACTCCGAGTGGAGCATCAATTACGAGAAGGACCGTTTCGAGTACATCAACAAGAAGTTCCTGTTCTTCAACCGTAACCCCAAGAGCATCCACAAGGGCGGCACCATGCTCGACCTGCGCCTTATCCGCCTTTCGACCAAACTCTACCTGGAAGCCTACATCGACCTGAAGGGTAACCCCGTGACACTAGGGCTCATCATTGTTCCCGGTGACAAGACCATCGAGGATTACGACGACGGGGAAGACGAAGAAGACGGCGTGATGATGGAATAGGTGCGCGTACCCGCCAGAATTCCTGTTTCCTGCTTCATTTTGACGCCTTAATCCTTTTTTTGGACTTCTTATTATCTATATTTGGCGCGTACAAATCAAGGAGTAGCTAAATGCTCAAATCTACACTGCAACAGACCGATCCGGAAATCTACAACATCATTCAGGAAGAAGCCGAACGCCAGGAATATGGCATCGAGCTCATCGCTTCCGAAAACTATACCTCCAAGGCCGTCATGGAAGCCATGGGTTCCGTGCTGACCAACAAGTACAGCGAAGGCTACGTCGGCAAGCGCTACTACGGTGGTAACGAAGTGATCGACAAGATGGAAGCTTTGGCCATCGAACGTTGCAAGAAGCTCTTTGGTTGCGACCACGTGAACATCCAGCCGCTGTCCGGTTCTCCGGCCAACGCCGCCGTGTACTTCGCCGTCCTCAAACCGGGCGACAAGGTCCTCGGCCTCAAGCTCGACCACGGTGGACACCTTTCTCACGGCCATCCGGTGAACTTCTCCGGTATGCTCTACAACTTCGTGCAGTACGAAGTCGATAAGGAAACAGGCCGCATCGACATGGACAAGGTCCGCGAAATCGCTCTCCGCGAAAAGCCGAAGATGATCCTCGCCGGTTTCTCTGCCTACAGCCGTAACCTCGACTGGAAGCGCTTCAAGGAAATCGCCGACGAAGTGGGCGCCCTTACGATGGCTGACATTTCTCACATTGCCGGTCTCATTGCCGGTAAGGCTATCGAATCTCCGGTGCCGTATTTCGACATCGTGACGACCACCACCCACAAGACTCTCCGTGGCCCGCGTTCCGCTATCATCATGTGCAAGGACCGCACCATCCAGAAGATGGTGAAGGGCGAACTCAAGGAAGTCTCCCTCGCCAAGGAAATCGACAAGGGCGTGTTCCCGGGCATGCAGGGTGGTCCGCACGACCACATCAACGCCGGTAAGGCCGTTGCATTCCTCGAAGCTCTGCAGCCGGAATTCCAGACCTACGCGAAGAACGTTATCAAGAACGCTCAGGCCATGGCCGACGAAATGATGAAGCTGGGCTACAAGGTCATTAGCGACGGTACCGACAACCACCTCATCGTGGTGGACATGACCTCCAAGGGCGTTTCCGGTAAGGAAGCCGAAGTGGCCATGGAAAAGGTCGGCATCTCCTGCAGCCGTTCTACCATCCCGTTCGATCCGCGCAAGCCGATGGACCCGTCCGGTGTCCGTCTCGGTACGCCTGCTATCACGACTCGTGGCTTCGACGAAGAAGACACTCGCGAAGTGGCCCGCATCATCGACCGCGCTATCAAGGCTAAGGACGACGATGCTGCTCTCAAGAAGATCCGCGAAGAAATCGTGGCTCTCTGCAAGAAGCATCCGCTTTATAAATAACCGCTCGCGCTAGACTAGGGGATTAAATTGCTCCGGTCTGCGCTCGCTCTCGCAAAAGCGTGCAAAACGAGTGTCGCAAAATTGTGCTTGCATAATTTTATGACCGAGTGCAGCCGCGGACGCCAACGGCGTCAACCACGCCTCGTTAATACGAGGCGTTTGTTGCTCACACAAGTAAAGTGTAGCGGGGCAAACGCTCCGCGTGTTGCGTCATCCTGAGCGTAGCAAAGGATCCGGACTCGCATTATGTCATCCCCGACTTGTTCGGGGATCTTTTATATATAGAAAAAGCACAAAATTGCCAAAGTGGCGGTGAAATGGCTGAAAAATT
This sequence comes from Fibrobacter sp. UWR3, assembly GCF_900143055.1. Classification (NCBI taxonomy): domain Bacteria; kingdom Pseudomonadati; phylum Fibrobacterota; class Fibrobacteria; order Fibrobacterales; family Fibrobacteraceae; genus Fibrobacter; species Fibrobacter sp. UWR3. Next base: position 408,235 of record NZ_FRCW01000004.1, read on the forward strand.
GTCGTTTTCACCGCCGAAATTTACTTTGTGTGTATAAAAATGAACCTTTTTCTTGTTGCAGGGCATGATGCTGGCGGTGAAATGGAAGAAAAATGTTCAAAATCACCGCCATATGCGGCCTTTGGTGGGCTAAAATGAACAAAATTGCACAGACAAACTAGTAAAGTGGCGGTAAAATGGCGGAAAAATTGTCGTTTTCACCGCCAGAAAGGAATTTTCTGCCAACGGTTACAGAAAGATTCTATTATTTGGAAACAACTTGGAGGAAACATGCGACACCTTTGGTTTGGAATTCTTGCTTGTGCGGCGATGCTTGTCGCCTGCGGTGACGATGACAGCGATTTTGCGACACGCCCGGATGGGAAGGAATTGACGGAAGGGATGCTGACGGACTCGCGCAACGGTCAGACTTACAAGACGGTCACCATCGGCACGCAGACCTGGATGGCGGAAAATCTCAACTACGAGACTGCAAACTCCTACTGCTACAAGGATAGCGTTTCTAACTGCACCAAGTACGGTCGCCTTTACACTTGGGCTGCTGCGAAAACCGCTTGTCCGAGCGGCTGGCATTTGCCGACAGAGGTCGAATTTAAAGAGCTAGTTGCTACTGTTGGCGGTTCTAGTACAGCAGGCAAGATGCTCAAGTCTACTAGCGGCTGGGATGACGATGAAGGGGAAAGCGGCAATGGTACGGATGCCTACTTGTTCACGGCGTTGCCTGCTGGCGAATGGTCCGACAACGGTGGGATTTACCGTGATGAGGGCCTTTATGCGTTCTTCTGGGGTTCTACTGATGATGGTATCGCGTACAGTATGAACTTGCACTACCACGACGACATTGCAGGCCTGGGTTACGGCCACAAGGACACCGGACACTCTGTCCGTTGTATCAAAGGTTTAGAGGTGAAAAAGAGAACGACGCTCGTAGGGATTTATATATCATTCTGGCAATGTATATTGTGGTGTCTAAAATACCTTTTTTGGGTCTATATGACAAAAAGGTACCTGAAAAACAGGTACTTTTTGATTATATGACATTTGGGTACCTGAAATCGTCCGCAAGCCTTTATCTACTTG